>JANQOL010000655.1 GCA_028289675.1 Pirellulaceae bacterium | reverse complement strand
TTGCAAGGCCTCGCTGACCGGTTTGCCACGAATGGCCTCAGCGGTCAAGAACACCATGTGCCCTCCGTCTAGCGCGGGGATGGGCAAAAAATTCAGGATCGCCAAGTTGGCGCTCAGCAGCGTCAGGAACAGCAGCAGCCGCGAGACGCCCAGGTTGGCCTCGGAGGCGGCCGCGTAAGCGATTCGTCCTGGTCCACCCAGTCCTTTGGCGCCAATGCGGCCCGTGACTAGCAGCTTGAGAAAATTCAAAACCTCAGTGAATCGGCGCGACGTCTCCCACAAGCCCAGGCCGGCGGCGTCCGTCACACTGGTCGCTCGGTGGACTTGCATAAGCGGCGTCAGGCGAATTCCACGTTCGTGCCAGTACCAATCCTCGGCACGCGAAGTGGTCAGCGTGATCGGATCCAGGACTTTACCATCGCGGCGCACCACACACTCATAGGAAACGCCATCAGGCATCGACTGCATTACGTCAAACAAACTGGCCACGTTGATCGCATCGCCGATGACCAGCGGTTCGAACATGGCTTCGTTGAAGTCTTTGGCGAGTTTCTTCTGCTGTTCGTCGTCCAGAATCCATTGAACTTGCAGCACTTCGTCACCAGGCTGAACACTCTCCACGGAATCATCGACCGACTGCACGACCGGCAATACATCGAAGGCCACGCCAATGCCGCCCAAAGTCAGCTGGCCAGCGTTGACTGCGATGGCATCAAAGTGGGCTTGCGCGACGTTCGTAAACGTCAGCTCGACGTTTTCTTTGACGCCGTCCGAGTTCGCGCGGGCGACTTGCACCGTTACCGGCTGTCCAGCTAGCCTGGCCACCATGCTAGGCAACTGAAGTGCGTCTTCAACCGGTTGATCATTGACTTGCTGGATGACATCACCCAATTGAAAGCCGGCTTCGGCGGCGAGGGACCCATCACGAATCGCGCTGACTGGGCCGGGGGCGAAGCCCATGCCCAGGGTGTGGACGGGCACTGGTGGTACTTCGATTTCGACCGTGTCGCGGGTAGCGTCTTGGGCGTCTTCCGATTTTCTGGAAACCGTCAGCGACAGTGGTTGCTCCCACTTCGCCTTGAAGCGAGACGTCAGCGACGTGCCGAGCACTTCGTCGAACCTGGGGTCGGGCTTGAGCGGTGATCCGTCCACGGCGTCGATAACGTCGCCTGGCCGCAGGTCGACGCCTTGCTGCGCCAGGTAGCCGTACTCAGCCATCGGGACAGGAGCGACCTCGGAGGTGAGCTGCGACAGCAGTCCGACGCGATAGATGTCCTTTTCCCGGCTGTATTCGGCGGTGGGCTTCAACGCTTTTTCGATACGCTGTGAATCGCGGATCGAGGCGAATGGAATATCAGCGTCCTGTGTCTCAAAGCCCTGCATCACGATCTTCATGCCGAAGTCGTCGTAACGGAGGTGTTCGAAGTCTTGCTTCATATCCGCCACTCGGATGATCTGGTCACCGGGCTGGATATCGGCCATCCAAGCGGGGCCGCCACCGTAAACGGCTCCCGCGACCGTCGGGCGGTAAGGAACGCCGTTTTGATAGGCGATCCCGGCCAAGATGACCGCGAAGATCATGTTCATGACGACGCCTGCGGAAATGATGATCATCCGCTGCCACACCGGTTTGGCCGGGTAGCTGCGGGGATCCAGCGGCGCGTCCTGGTCTTCTCCTTCTCGAATTTTGGCCGCTTCCTCCTCGGCATTGCGCGGATCGTCGTCCTGGCCGAGCATCTTCACGTAGCCGCCAAGTGGGATGATCCCTATGCCATACTCGGTTTCTCCCCACTGGAATTTGCCCAGTGTACGGGGCAGCTTGATGGGGCCCAGCGAAATGGGGACATCGAAGCCGACGTAAAATTTGTCACACCGCACGCCGAACGTCTTGGCCGCCAGAAAGTGCCCCAACTCATGCACAAAAATGACGAATCCCAGCCCCACGGCCACTTGGAGACCTACCCAAAAGCTGTTCGCTAGGGAAGCCAGCCGCGACGTCTCGGCCAACAAGATTGGCAATTGGTCCAGCACACTGATGGCCTCGGACCCATTGATTAGCAAGCTGTTACCCACCGGTGTATCTCCTCTCGCGCCCAGCGGTCCAGACGCATGATTTCATCTAAAGCAGGGTTGGGATCGTAGTGATGCTCGTCCAGTATTCGGCGGCATCCTTCGCATATTTGCGGGAACCTCAAGTCGCCAGCCAGGAAGGCTTGCACGGCCGCTTCGTTGGCCGCATTCAGCACCGCACCGCAGCTGCCACCGCGGCGGGCCACCTCCCAGCCCAATTCCAGCGCGGGGAACCGCTCGGTGTCGGCGGGCTCTAAATCCAATTGCATGCCAGCCGACCAGTCCATTTTAGGGCAAGGGCAGTCGGTTCGGTCAGGGTAGGTGAGCGCGTATTGAATCGGCAGCCGCATGTCAGGCGGACTCAGCTGCGCAACCACCGATCCATCGACAAATTCCACCAGCGAGTGAATGATCGATTGTGGGTGCACGACGACCTGGATTTGATCCGACCGCAGATCAAATAACCAACGCGCCTCGATGATCTCCAACGCTTTGTTCATCATCGTGGCCGAGTCGATGGTAATCTTGCGTCCCATCTGCCACGTCGGGTGCGCCAAGGCGTCCTGGACAGTCGCGGCGGCAATTTGATCGGCAGACCAAGTGCGGAACGGGCCACCGCTGGCGGTCAAGATAATGCGGGACACGTCCCGGGCGGCGCCCGCATGGATTGCCTGAAATATGGCGCTGTGCTCGCTGTCGACCGGAATCAAATCGCCTCCACTGCGCCCAAGCGCGTCTTTGACGAGCTGCCCGGCGACGACCAACGCTTCTTTGTTGGCGAGTGCGACTCGTTTGCCGGCTTCAGCGGCCGCCAACGTGCTGAGGAGCCCTGCCGAGCCAACGATCGCTGCCACCACGGTGTCTACTTGCGGCGACCTGGCGATCTCCACCAACGCTTCTGGCCCGAGCAGCAGTTGGCAGTCTTGCGGCAACGACTTCGAGTCCAGGCGATTGGCGGATTCTGGGCAAGTGGCGGCTAGCAGCGGTGGACGAGCGGATTGGGCGATTTCAGCAAGCTGCTCGACTTGGGAGTGGGCCGACACGCCGACCGCTCGCCAGGGGGCCCCCAGGGACTGCAAGACCTGCAACGTCGCCTGTCCAATGCTGCCGGTGGCACCCAGGATGGCAATTGCGGATTTCGGTCGTGGTGGTGCCGCAGAAATCATATACGAATAGAGGGATCGAGCAGCCGGCAGCAAATGGGAGTCGCCAGTCACAGATACTGGCCTGAGCGTTACTAGGATGGCTGCGTGTCAATCGTGCGACCTGTCGATCGATCCACGCCCATCGCAGACGACGGTCGAAGGAGGCGTGATTTGGCTCGATTGATCAGCGATTGCATTAACATCGCGGCCCATTAGCCGTGTGGCTCGCAGTAAGCCTAGAGCCTGCCGGCTTTCCCGGCAATACAATCCGTAAAGTCCATGCAATTTCGCTATTGAAATATGTCATGGCCATGCAAAACCGCGCGTTCCTGTCAGATATCCGCCGGTCTCGTATACTTTGGAGAGATTGACGTGCAAACTATTCTGGGCCAAAGATGGCGCCTCAAAATACTGATTATATGTACAGGTCAGTGACGAATGGATGAAGATCAGGACAAGAAGGGCGAAGGCCGGGCCAACAATTGGGTTTGGTACTTGGTGCTAAGCTCCATCATTTTGCTGTCCGTCGGGATGTTCGTCATGAACAACTCGATTTATCGGCTCAAGTACCCGGATTTGATTCTGCTGCTAGAGCAGACGCGTTACGAGACCAAGGGCAGCCAGGAGACGGTGGATTCTTTCGAGCAGCGTCTGCCAGACGGCACCGTCCAAAGAATCACCGTTCAAAACAAGCTGGTGATTCCGTCGACTTCCAAGCCGGAACTAGCTGTTGAATTGTCGGCGATTCGCAGTGTTCTCGTCGATGAGTCGACCATTCGCGGCGAAGTATTCAAGCGCACGTTGAAGGATGGGCGTCCGAACGATGGCGACGAGGGGTCTGTCGTCCAGTTCCGATGCAACAAGGACAACAACGATCAGACGTCGATGGAGCTGCGGCAAGCGCTCGAGTCCAGCAACGTGGATTGGAACTATTCTGATGGCCCCAGCTTTATGCATCAATACGGGCCGATTCTGATCATGATCGGAGCCGCGTTTCTGATCATGATGTTCGCGGCCAGGCGTATCAGCGGCATTGGCTCGCCAATGTCCTTCGGCCGCTCGCGCGGTCGGCTGTATGCCCAGGACGATATTGGCATCACTTTTGACGACATTGCCGGTGTTGAAGAAGCCGTCGAGGAAGTTCGGGAAATCGTTGACTTTCTGAAGTATCCCGAAAAGTACCAGCGGCTGGGTGGACGCATTCCCAAAGGCGTGTTGTTGGTCGGCCCGCCGGGCACAGGCAAGACACTGTTGGCCAAGGCCATCGCTGGCGAAGCTGGCGTGCCGTTCTTCAGCCTGTCTGGCAGCGACTTTGTCGAAATGTTCGTTGGTGTGGGTGCAGCGCGCGTCAGAGACATGTTCCAACAGGCGGGCGCGAAATCCCCATGCATCATTTTCATCGACGAGCTGGACGCACTTGGCAAGAGCCGTAGCGGCAACGTGGTAGGCGTGCACGATGAACGCGAACAAACCCTCAACGCTCTGCTTGTCGAAATGGACGGTTTCGACCCCAACACGGGCATCATTGTCATTGCCGCCACCAACCGTCCCGAAACCCTGGATCCCGCCCTGCTGCGTCCCGGGCGTTTTGACCGAAACGTGCTGGTGGACCGACCTGACAAAGGCGGGCGGGCTCAAATCCTGAAGGTCCACGTCAAGAATGTGAAGCTGTCGTCGAACGTGGAACTCGATCACATCGCATCGATAACTAGTGGATTCAGCGGAGCCGACTTGGCCAATTTGGTCAACGAAGCTGCCTTGCTGGCGGCACGCAATGGCAAGAACACGGTCGGCCAAGAAGAGTTTGACGAAGGTGTGGAACGCGTCACCGCCGGACTGGAAAAGAAGCGACGCATCATGGATGAGGAGGAGAAAAGCCGGGTGGCCTACCACGAATCGGCGCACGCGTTGGTGGCCTATTCCTTGCCCAATACCGATCCCGTACACAAAGTGTCCATCATTCCACGCGGGCTCGCCGCATTGGGCTACACCATGCAGCGGCCTGCCGGCGAAAGATTCTTGATGACGCAGTCGGAATTGGAAGCACAGATGCAAGTGCTGCTGGCGGGTACGCTGGCCGAAGAGATTATTTTTTCCGACATCAGCACCGGAGCCCAAAACGACCTGGAACGCGCCAGCTCCATTGCCCGCAGCATGGTCATGGAGTTCGGTATGAGCCGGCTTGGCCGCGTGAACTATCGCGAGAGCGGACGATCTCCGTTCCTGAGCGGCGGTGGCGCGGAAGCCTTGGGGCGGGATCACAGCGAACAGACATCGCGAGAGATCGACGAGGAAGTCAAACGCATCATTGATGACATGGCTCAAAAGGCGCGGCAAATCTTAATGGAGCGTCGGCAAGCACTGGAAAGCGTTACCAAACGACTGATCGAAATCGAAGTGATGGACGCAGAGGAACTCGGCCGGCTCATCGATGAAACGTTACCTGGTCCTCGTGTTATGCCTGGCACGGTCGGCGTTCGCAGTGAAAACGCACCTGCCGGAACCAATATCGAGGCCAGTGCGGAAGACGACGACTCGACGTCCAGCGACGCTGCTGGTTGATGAGCAGCGAAATGTTCAGAATCTGCGAATTCGGTGGCAGCTACCTTTACAGAAATCATCGCTGCCCGATAGTGATGATGCGGGAACTACCATCGGCGATCCGAGTGGCTGCCCGACCAACAGATGACATCATCGCATAGACGAATTGGTCGCATCCAGGACATGGCGGAGATAGGGACATTGGCAACTCAATTGGAACCCAGCGGCTTGCAGCCATCGTCCGGTGACCGGCAGCCTAGTGTGCCAGCATCGGTTCGGACCGACAGCCAGAATCTCCAGGTTCCCACGACTGAGGAGTTGTTAGGACTGATGCTGGCCTGGCATGTAGGGCGCGCCGCCGACGCCCAGGTCCACGAGAAACTGCAGGCCTTTTTGACCGCTCGCGAGCAAGATGAGGGCTGGTCTCAACTGAAGAGCGGCCAACTAGATGACCAGTCGTTTTTTCAGCTGGCAACGCAGCTTGTCCAGTCCGCATCCGACCGACCATCGGTGCCTCCGGCTCCTTCGACCAACAATCTCGATGGACTGGACGATAACATAGCCGGTGATCACAGCGGCTTAGCTGGCGACGCGTTGAAACTGCGACGGCAGCCGGCTTTCGAGGTGGACTTTGGCAAACCGGCCCCGCCGGATACGGAAGTCTACAAACTTGATTTTGACATGTGGGTTGTGTATTACACGATCGACGATTGGTTGGGCAAAGTGACTAGCGGCTGCCTCTCGCTACCACGTTTGTTCGGTTTGGCGTGTCTTGCCGCTGTTGCCTGCTTGCCCTTCCTGCTGCGCGAGCATGAAGGAGCTGAACTGACTGCCAAGCCCAGTGTTGCGGCTTCCGATGCCCAGGCGGCGACGACGTCCCAACTGGATTCGACAGGGCGAGATGCGGCCGGCGGCAACTCTACCGATCTCTCTTCTGCTCAAGCGGACGCGTTGGCAGATACTTCTAGCGGCGAACAGGAGGAACCGTCGACCGATGCGGGCGATTCCCCGACTTGGGACAGTACGTCATCTTCCGCCCGTCCGCTAACAACGTCGCACCGGTTGCTGGATCTAGTTGTTTCGCCGACGGAGTCTGACAATCTGGAATCCCCCGCGGCTGCGAACGCGAATGATGCTCCGACTGGTTTGGATGCGTCAGTTGGTCCATCGGAAGCCGGCAATGCAATCTTGGAACCGGATTCTGACGTCAACCAGTCGTTGCCCGCCAACGGAGAAACGAGCGTCAGTTCGCGCGAAGATGCAGCGTCCGAGGAAGAGCTCGACGAGTTCAAATCCAGCGGGACGCCGGCGGTGTCGAACCACCGGGACTTGTCAAGCAATGCAGACGGACAGCCAACGGTCGACCCGCAGCCCGCGTCCGGGCCGGTGGACTTGGCTGAGGTGGTCCGCTTGTTGGAAGCCAACCAACCATCGGCCGCGGTGCGGCTACTCGATCAGTCAGCGGCGCCGACCAGCTTCGAACAACAGCGGCACGCCAGCTTATTACGCTTGGAAGCCCTGCTACGAATGGAGGATCAGCCGTCACGTCAGCGCGCTTGGCAGTTGTTGCGTGAAGCGTCCCCCAGCTTGACTCACGAGATGATGTTTGTCCGCTGGTTGCTCAAATCGACGGTTGCCGAACGTCAAGCGTTATTAGCAGACCCGAAGAACCAGGAGGCCGGAAGCCAACTACTCCCCGCGGCTATGCGCTGGACCAACTGGCGGCACTGGGCCACGGACCCCAAACGCGGTCAAGCCTATTTGGCGGAGACCGCTGACAAACGAATGCCTGGACTGTTCGATAGATTGTTCATTTCGAATGTCCTGTTTGCCCAAGGGCAGAAACAGGACGCCATTCAAAAGTTGGAAGTCGTCCGTGATCGGCTGAAGTCGATGGATCCTAGCGACCGGTCGCAGCTGAGCCTGTGGTTGTTTGCGAACTCGCGGGCGGAAATCACCCAGTGGCTGGACACCACGCTGAAACGAGTGTCTCGCTAGGCACGTCTCGTAGATGGCGACTTCGACGATTGCGCCTCCCTACTTGTGAGCCGACGGCGCTAACCGCTCTCCTACACTCAGTGGCTACCGCCAGCATTCACTAATGAGTCCGCAGGCTTGCCAGCTGTGCAGGCGACGAATGGCCCATACGCCCCCGAACCGAAGTTGTCTGGAGGGTGTCCGCCTATCGCCTGGGAAGAATCCTGGGTGGTGTCGACGTGGCGAGCTTCGGACGTTGGTGATGCTCGGGTAGAACAGCGAATAGACACCTGCCGGGCTCTACGTTGACGTATTTTCTTCGCACGCTTCGAACAAGTTCAACAGCCAGTGCTTAGTGCGGAGATCGTTTAGCGGTAGCGTCTGTAGACGCGTTTGGCCCGCACATCGTTGATGCCGCACGTATGTGGGTGTGCAGCTGTACTATTTTTGAAAACAAACAATGTCCATCCTGCTCCAACATTATCGCCGCGCTTTTCAAGGTTTGCCGCCGGCGGTTTGGACGATCTCCTTGGTGTTGTTCGTGCATCGGAGCGGCACGATGGTGCTGCCCTTTCTGTCGCTACATCTGAAAGATCACTTGGCACTGTCCGCCACGGTGGCCGCCTTGTTGTTGAGCACTTACGGGCTTGGTTCCATCTGCGGTTCGTTGCTGGGCGGCAAGCTGACCGCACGTTTTGGACCGGTTCCAGTGATGGTGGTCGGACTGACCCTAACCGCACCGTTGTTTCTGCTCTTGCTGTGGTCCGATACGCTGCTGGAAGCCGTGCTATCGATGTTCATCCTCAGCTGCATTGGGGACACCGTTCGACCGGCGGCCATGACCGCTACCGCCAACCTGAGCACGCCGGATTCGATGAGTCGAGCATTTGCGCTAAATCGCTTAGCGATCAATTTGGGGATGTCCCTGGGGCCAGCAGTGGCCGGGTTTTTGTACCAACGGCACTTTGAATGGATCTTCTATATCGATGCCGTCTCCTGCATCTTGGCTGCCGCCATGCTGGCCAGTCTGCTTGGCTGGCGTGATGGTCGGCACTCTTTGGACTCGACAGCTGCCGAGCCGGTGAACGGAGGTGCCTGGTGGCGAGATTGGACGTTCTTGACCGTTTTGTTGCAATTCAGCTTGGTCATGGTCGTCTTCTTGCAGAGCATATCCGTGTACCCGATTTACCTGCGAGAGCAACATGCCATCGCTGAGTCGACCATTGGGTTACTGTTCAGCATCAACACGGTGCTGATTGTCGCTTTTGAGATGTTGTTGATTTCCTACTTGAACCAGCGGCGCCGGTTGCCGGTTATTGGCGCGGGCTGTGTGTTGATCTGTCTGGGCTACGGAGTGATGCCGTTTGGTCAGGGCCTCGGTTTTATGGCGGCGACCGTCGTCATTTGGACGCTGGGTGAGATGTTGTCCATGCCGCTGCTAACAACCTGGATCAGCGAGCGTGTGCCGGCAGCGCAGCGCAGCCAATATCTGGGAGTTTCCACAGCGGCATTTTCGTGCAGCTGGGTTGTCGCGCCATTGGTGGGAGGAGCGATGTATGCGGTCGACCCCAATGCTATGTGGTATCTGGCTCTCGTCCTGGGAGGGTTGGCCTGCGGTACGTTTTATTGGGTTAGTCAAATCGAGGATCGCGCTGCTTCCAGCGGCTTGCCCGGTACGTCCATTCCCGGCGCTCCGTCCATGACCGCCGAGGCCGCGGAATGAACCGCTGCGATCGATGCGATGCCAGATACTCACATGCCCGCTGGGCGTGCCGTTCCAAGACCTGAAGGAACCTCGATTTGGCTCGTTAGTCAGTATCAACGCGAACGCGCGTCTGTGCGGTTAGACAAGGCATTAGTGTCGAAGCGGATTCCATTCGAGCTAGTACCGTCTGGTTTTTGTTGGACTCAATGGTCAGTGGGATTTCTTCCGTCACGGGACCGATACTGATGCGAACCAACGGCGGTGAGTGTTCCAAATCCAAGAGCGCTTGCTCGCTGTCCCAGTACAGGTATTCTCGCTTGCGCATGCCGGGAGCGATTCCATGGTTTGCGGCCGACATCAGCTTGTCGGCCCAGTCATCCCCCAGGAACCAGCTGTCACTAAAATAGTCCTGGTAGCCCCGCGTCATGTCGGTGTTCTGACCGACTCCGGCAACCAGTTCTCGCAGCGCTTGGAACGGTTCGACCAGGCTGGACGTTCGCATGAGATAAACGCTGAGTGTCGAAGGATATTTGGCTAGTCGCGAGTAGTAGTGGGCTTGGGCATCGGCGTTTGGAGGCGTACCTTCGCAGCCGACCAACACCAATCGGCCTGTCGGTAACTCGGCCGTCCAAACGTCGGAAGTGCCGGGGAAGTTCGCCGCGTCATGTTCAGTCAGCTCGACATCGATCTGCCGTTCGAAGGCAGTTCGAATCGGGTGCTTCGCCTCCGACCAGTTTTGATCGATCAGCACGACACCGTAAGCTGAAAAATCGTAGGTCAAGTTTTCGACGTCGGCAGCGTGCCGGGCATTCACACGACTCCAGATGCCGGCTTCCTGTTGCACGCAAATCAAGTCACTTTGCCAGAACCAGTGGTCGGTGGCGTATTCGTCATCGCACTTTTCGATCACTGCCAGAAACTCTTCGGCGTTCCCCCTGACGACTGCGGATGTGCAGTCGATGAACGCCCGGTCGCGATCGGTCCGAGCCATCAAACGCAATTCAGGCAATCGCGCGACCTGACCGGTCGTGGCCATGACCTCGATGGCCCGCGTCAAAGCAGAATTGCCGTCATCTTGGCCGTCGCTCGCCAGTTCATAAGCTTGGGTGATCAGCAACTCCAACGCGTCTTCGGGCTGGTCGTCCGCCAAGTAGACGTCAGCGATCAGCTCTTGCCCGACCCACCGGATCGCCCGATCGTCCGACTCTTGCAGTTTCTGCCCGACGATGGTTGCCATATCGGTCGCATCAAAGTCGCCGAGTAGCCAACTGATTTCATCCGCCCAGCTGGCGTCAAACTCGTTCTGAGCGCGGGCTTTGTCAATCAGCTCCGGTAGCTTGCCGAATCGGCAAGCCAAGTCCAGTCGTTGCGTGAATAGATCCTCCACGTCTGGACTGAACTCCATGACGATGGAAGGCAGACTGTAGTCACTGATCCGCGCATCGAATTCAGCTTCGTCTGCGGCGATTGCCAGTTGCTCGTCCATCTGTTCCCATTGGTTGCGGGCAAAGGCAATGCGGGAGCGGTAGTAGGCCGTCCAAACTGGCGGGCTCCCAGACATAGCGTACCAGTTTGTCAGCTCTTCCAACTGATCAATGGCCGTCGATGGTTCGGTGCCCCAGCGCTCGTCCAGCTTGCTGGCCAAGACCACGAAAGCGGTCTCCGGCTCCGCCACCGCGTTCGTGAACTCTTGGATTTGCTCGGTGTCGATGGCAGCCTTTGCGAGCACATCAAAGTACGTCATCGCATACTCGGGTGCGTCGTCGCCCAAGAGCACAACACCTTCACTGTTTAACCGGGATTCCAGTTGATCGTACGCGCCCGAAGCGTCTCCCAATTCATAACGACAGCGCGCCACCACGATGTCGGTTTCAATCTGGTCTTTCAACCACGAAGTGCTAGGCAAGTTGGTGAAGATCTCGAGTATCGCTGGCCAATCCTCGTCAGTCACCCATCGCGAAAGCAGCTGATCGCGCAGCTGTTCATGAAATCGCATCTTGTCAGGTGCATTTTCCAAAGCATCTTGCAGCAAACGTCCTTGCTTGGCTGCGGATGTATAGAAATTCCAAATCCTCTCTTGCTCAGACTGCCACTGCGGATCGTTTAGCAAAGCGGGGGCTGACTGGATCACCTGCTGATGGTCATCCTCGACGACCGCCAAGTACAACTGAGTGTAAACTGCGATCGAATCGAGGCCGTCAACGCCTTGGGTGGCCGTCTGCAATCGCCGCAAGCCGTCGGCCTTCTCGTCGCTGACTAGCGTGTCGACAAGAGCCACCATGCAGTCCTTGGCGTGCGGCAGTTTGGCGACATCTTGCACCAATCGCTGCAGTTGCTCCGCGGTGCAGAGTTTGAGAAAACGGCTGAGGCTGGACGCATGTTTGGGCATGACCAAGATCGACTTCGCCAACCACTGGCAGGCTTGCTCGCGCTGGTCGGCGGACTCTGCCGCGTCGGCGGCCAGGAGCGCAGCGGCCGGATGCCAGCCCAGTTTTTCGACGAGCAGAGTGGCCTGGTGGAACGCCTCTTGTGGCTCGTCTTGCAAAAGCGCTAAACGTCCTTTGTAATAATGTGCACCGGCAAAGCTATTGTCGCGGATCTCGCGGGCCAGCGACTCCAACTGGTCTTTGGCATCATACAGGTCCAGATAGTACGCGCAGTAGGCCTGGGCCAATGGGCGAACTTCGTCCGGATAAGTCCGCGAGCGGTAAGTTGTCCATGTCCGGCTGGCCTTTTCGTCCCAAGCAATGTCGTCATCAAAGTAGATATCGTGCACGTCCATGGTCAGGTCGCTGTAGTTGTCCTGCACGCGCTCCGAGACCGCGCTGAACATGGCAAAGTACTGGGACTCACTGGCTGCCTCCATGACGTCGCGCCAGTCATACAACTTCCACTGTTGTGAGTTTCGGTGCACATACAGCAGCCAGACTTCGGGCGGGCTGTAGGTGTCCCACGACGAGGTTACCGTGACGCAAGCCTCTTCCTCGGGAACGATCCAGCGGACGTCCAACACCGTAATGTCTTCGGACAGCGGCGGCAGGGTGAGCGCGTAGCGCAAGTTTTCGATCCACACCAGCCGGGTCAATCCGTTGACGCCCACGGCTCGACCACTGTTTTGCATCTCCAGAGTGAATCGTGACAGGTCGACAACTTGGTTGACATCCGGCTCCAAAGCCAGACTTTGCACAAAAGTCTCTAAGTCAGGCTCGAGATCGGTCACCGGCTGCGGGTCTTCCAACGCGGACACGACCGAGGCAGGCATGCTGCCACCGATGGGCTCGCGGTGCTCGCGATACTCGGCGGTTTGTGGGGATCGGCTCTGAAAGCTGACAACGACCCAGCCCAGGACGCCACCGCACATCAGCACACCGGCTACGGCCACAATGCCGATCCACATCAAGACTCGATCTTGACGGCGGTGCGCGTCTTGATTGCCGATGGTTGCTGCGTGCTGATACTGGTTCGGGCTGCTGCCCACCGGTGTCCGGTTGACACCAGCTGGTGTTGGCTCGGGTGGTCCGAGGTCCTCTGAAGCCGTGGGTGGCTGCTGGTGACCGGGTACGCGAGGTGGATCGTTCATCGTTGTGGGTTCACTCGTAGTGGAGTGGTCAGGTTCGGGCCGAAGGCTGCCGAGTGGGGCACTTCTATCGTAGCTCCATTATGCGCGACCAGCCGCCTACCCTTGAGCGTCCACGTCCAGCCGGCCTAGAATTCATGCCCTAGAGAGGCCGTGGCTGAAGGACGAGTTGGTGTTCGGAGGTCTGGACTTCGCGGTGTGGAAACATGCCTGGTTGCTTTTCAGGGACGTCGATTTTTCGGAGTGTAACGTGGACGAGTCAGATTCTCAGCCGGGCCAGGCATTGATTACGGGAGCTAGCTCCGGGATCGGCCGAGCAATTTCGATCGAGTTGGCGAGGCACGGTTGGGAGATTGTCGCGGACCATTATCGCGATCCCGACGGTGCTGAGCGGACGCTGGAATTGGTACGCGAGGTGGGTGGCACCGGCTGGGCCCATGACGCCGATGTCGGATCCGGTCAAGAACTGGATGCGTTGTTCGAGCGGATCGCGGCGCATGCCAAACCGTTGTCAGTGTTGGTCAACAATGCAGCGGTACAGACGTTCGCTTCGCTGTTGGAATTGACCGAGGACGACTGGGATCGCACGTTGCGAACCAATTTGAAAGGTACCTTCTTGTGCATGCAGAGGGCCGCGCGGGCCATGCAGCCATTGGGCGGTTGTATCGTCAACATTGGCTCTGGGGCTAATCAGATTCCGTTTCCGCAGTTGGGCGATTATGTTGCCAGCAAGGGCGGTATTGAAATGCTGACCAAGGTGGCTGCTGTCGAATTCGGCAAACTGGGCATTCGCGTCAACTGTGTCGCCCCGGGTGCCATTGAGAACGAGCGCACGCGAGCGGAGAGTCCGAATTACGCGCGCACCTGGAGCCAACTCACTCCGCTGGGCCGGATCGGTACCGAGCAAGATGTCGCCAACACGGTGGCCTACCTTGTCGGTCCTCAAGCTAGTTTCGTGACGGGGCAGACGCTGTTCGTGGACGGCGGACTGTGGACCAAGAACGAGTGGCCCTACGATGATGACGAACACGATGATGATGACTAGCAAGATGGCAGCCGCCCGTCTTCAATCTAAATTGCCCGGTTTGCGTCGCGTCAGTGGCGACGCCGTTTGCCCAACAGTCCGGAGACGCTGATGAAATCCTCTCGCAACACCATGAGAATCTTAGGCGGCATCTCAGCCGTCGTTATCGCAGTGATTATGCTGGCCATGGCCGGCCTGATGGCGGCTCTTGAACAAGGCCGGCAAGGGCTGTTGTTTGCCGTGATCAGCGTGTTTCCCATTCTGGTAGCCATCGCCTGCTTGAGTCCATCGGCCCGCAACTTCGCATTGCGACTGGTCGGGGCGATTACCTGTGTCTCCGTGACGGGAACGTTGATCATGACGTTTGTTGCGCCACCGGAAGACGTGACTTTCGGACGACGTGGTTTGCTCGTGGCGTTGGCCGTCGCGTCAGGCGCAATGGCCATCAAAGGTCGCTGGCCGGGACCGACTGCAGAGCAACCGGGAGCAGCTCAGCCCGGTACTGGCGAGTTCGAAACTCTGCAGCCGCGTCAGCAGCAATAACACGGAACTGCACTCAGTGCTCGTTGCCTGCCGCGGGAAAGGGACCAACCGCGATGAGTTTCCAGACCTATGTTGGGATTGACTACAGCGGCACCAAGACTCCTGGCACGCGCACGCCTGGCCTGCAGGTCTACCAAGCAGCACGTGGTGATCGACCCGCGCTGATCTGGTCCCCCGCTTCGACTCCGAACCGCCGTCGAAATTGGAACCGGCAGGAATTGGCTCAGTGGATAGAGCGCTTGTTGGAGCGGGAGTCAGGTGTCGTCGTCGGGATCGACCACGGACTATCGTTTCCGGTTTCCTATTTCCAACGGTATCAGTTAGCCAACTGGGACGATTTTCTCGACGATTTCGTGCGGCATTGGCCCACTCATCAGGTGGACCGCAGCGTTGAAGAGTTTCGCGATGGTTCGCAGCGGATCGGAAACGCGCAAGAACTTCGTCTGACGGAGTGTTGGACAGCGGGTGCCAAGAGCGTGTTTCAATTTGACGTGCCAGGTTCGGTGGCCATGTCGACGCACGCCGGGCTGCCGTTTATTCATCGGCTTAGAACTTTACAAGCTGACGTTCACTTTTGGCCCTTTGATGGCTGGTCTATTCCTAGCGGCGCCAACGTGATTGCCGAGGTTTGGCCATCTTTGTTTCGAAGTCGTTATGACCGGCAAGCGCGGAACGTCCATCAGCAGGATGCATTCGCGGTCTGCTGCTGGCTGGAGGCCATGGATTCCATGAAGCAGCTGGATCGCTTCTTTGATCCGCCATTGACGGCTGCGGAGCGACGCGTTGCCGAATTGGAGGGATGGATCTTGGGAGTCACCTAGACGAGCCCTCGGATGTAGAAGAGTTGTTAGATTCCAACGCATTGTTCGGTGCCTCGCTGACCTCGGACTGCGCCTTGTTGCCCCACAAGCCATCCAGCTTCGTTATCTGCAAATCGCCTTGGATTCGGCATTGGCAGGCTAATCGCAGGCCGCTTTCAAGGCTGTGTGGCGGGAAACTAAGACGCCAACGTTCGATGCGAGTCATCGGGGATACAGGTCCAACGATGCGCACGGCGCACGTGCCGCAAGTACCAAGGCCTCGGCAATGAATGGCCGTTGCCAACCCGCTGTAGAGTGGGATGCGTGCACGCATTAGGACCTTCCGCAGGTTGGCACCGCTCGTGCACTCAACTGTGACGTCGCCGATTTCGATCTTTGGCAAGTTGGAAACTCCTTTGGTCCCGATGTGTGTCATTTGGTAGGAGCGATCTCGACGCGTATCAGGCTCGTGCTGCACCGGTCGATTGTTTTGCCCGACGACATCGGTGGCTGCAGTATTTGACGGAGCTCCAAACCTTTGCCCACCGTTTTCGCCATACAAAGGGTCGATTGCAAGTTGGACAGACTTTGGACGGCAAGTCGCTTTTCTTTCGCATACTTTTGACTTCCGAGTATTGAGGAACGCCGTTTCGCACATCCGCTGGGCAAGGTGAACGGGGCCTATGGAGTATGTTGTGGCGTAACCATCGTAGTCCACTTCATTCTCACGGCGCAACCCTTCGCAATCGCTAGAACGATAGGCAACATCAACGCCATGGCCAAGCCAAGGAGGCAGGCAGACGCGACCGTGAAATCGACACGACCTCTTCCAGCCAGTGTTTGCACGACGCTATACGCTAGCACGCAAGCTAGCGCACCATGGAGCGCCCAAACAGCTCGAACGCGTTTCGCCGTTGGGATCCGCAGCCGAGTCATCAGCCAACACAGTGCTGGCAGCAGCTGAATGGCATGAATCACTACCCCATGGGGAAACTTGACTGCTCCACGGTCACCGAACGTCGTCGGGTCGTCACCCGTGGCGACGCGATCGCTACCGTAGACATAGATGGCAAAGCCGATGCAGCCGGAAACGAGCAGAAATGCGAGTCCGCCTCGCCAAGCGATTTTTTCATCGGCGGTCGCTTTGAGAAAACGAAAGGCACGAGCTGCCCACAACACGATGCAGCACGTGACGACAAGGATCAATAGCGTGATCAACAGATCCACGACGTGATTTAGCGGCGTTGTCCGGTTGAAGTGTGAGGGAACACCACGCCATTGCTGCAGGGAGATCAATGCCACTTCCAGCGACATTGATGCTGCCGCAATGCGCGCGATCCACAAGTCGACCGGCCACGACTTTAGAAGCCGGGTGAGAAAGCCCATCGAAACGAGAGTGATCCCGCCAGAGAGACCGAACAAGATTGGCTTTCGCCAGGACACGTCGCCTTGCCAAGCAGTGCCAGAGGCAAGCCATACCGCGACATGCAGCATCCCCCACGCCATCAGCCAGGTACCACAGCGAATGAGGCACCGACTGGGTTCGGGAGGCTTGGAGGCGGAGGCCTTTAGCCGGCCACAGCGAGCGCGGGTGTTGGTTGTTCGGGTCGATGGCATGGCTCGTCGATTCCAATCATGTCACACAGCCACCGCTGCTTCTGGGTCGCGAGCAGCCGACGCTCTTCGCGTTCCAGGTCAGTCCAACCGCTTCTCAATTCCGCTAGGACTCGATTTCTTTGAGTTTCACCCGCAAGCATTTTTCGTCTCCTTTGATTTCGCAATGCAGAAGACTATTCGCGGCTGACGGCACGCCGGATGCAAGAATCTCGAGATTTGCCAACGTTTTCAACGTAAGTGGCCGCTACTGGAACGGGCTGTAGCCGATTTTGCCACAGCCGCGCTGGATTCGTTGCTCCAACCAGCGATAGACGGCTACCCTTGTTGAGATACGCCCTAACGGGGCAGGTAGATATCAACTTGGCGACTATGGAAGACGCGTACCTTGATGCCATTTTTCCAAAGTCGAAAGTAGTCTTGCAAGTAGTCCGCTGCCGCTAAATGAGCATCCGAATCGACCAACAGCGGCCAACGCAGATAGTCTCTCAACAGGTAATCGCAGGCGGTGAAGTACAGGGCCTCCGACAATCGGCTACCAGGACTCCCATCCGGGAAAAGCCGATCTACACCCGGCGGCAATTGCTCTTCGATCGCTAACAGCAGAGCGCATTTTTCTCTCGGATCCTTGGGGTGCTTGGGTGCTTTGCCTTCCAGCACACGCACTTCTGGCGGATCTGCCAGTGCTTGCTGCAAACCCTGCAGCTGCAGCCTACCCGCCAGTTCGTTCAAACCTCTGAGCCAACCCATGGCATGCGCCCTCGCCTGGTCAGGGGCAACCTGCGGCGGATTGCGCACGACGAAGTAGGCGTCTTTCATGCTGTCTGTCCGCGTCGAACTGCGAACGGCGGTATACAAGCCTCGCATCCGAACCGTGAACGCTCGGAAACTCGCATTCAATCCTTCGTCGACGTCGCCCGGTAATCCATCGGGGCGAAACGACTGAAAGATCCCCACTGGTGCCACCGTGCTCGGCTCATCAGTGGAGAAAGAACTGGAAGACTGGCACAGTCGCTGAACAATATCGTCGGTCTTCCAAGGCATTTGGCGAGTTTTATTGGTTGGAGAATGCCGACTCAACCGGTCAGCAATTTGAACGTGAGGCAAATCTCGAACTGATGCTCAACCTATTATGCAACTAGGAAAAGGCGAGCTGCGAAACTCGGGAAGGTTTCGGTGAACGACTGTGCCTGACCGCGGATCAGGCGCATTGAATTGGCCAGCCAGTCATTGTCGCTTCAGGGCGTCCCGGTAGAGTTGCTCGTGGCGTTCGGCGGATTGATAGAGATCGACCACCGGCAGAGGATAGTCGGCCTTCAAGGTGCAGCCGGATTCGGCTTGTTGCGGCACGCTCATCTTCCAGGGTTCGTGGACGAACTCATCGGGGACTCTCCGCAAGCATGGCAACCAGTGACGTACGTAGCTTCCGTCTGGATCGTAGTCGTGCGACTGCTTCAGCGTATTGAACCACCGGAAACCGCGCGCATCATTGCCCACGCCCGCCAGGTAATTCCAATTGCCGTAGTTGCTGCACGGATCGTAGTCGACCAGCAACGCCTCAAACCACTCGGCCCCCATGCGCCAGTCGACGCCGAGGTTTTTGGTCAGGAAGCTGGCGACGTTTTGGCGTCCGCGATTCGACATGAATCCACTGTTGGCCAGCTCCCGCATGTTGGCATCGATCAGGGGAAAACCCGTTTCGCCAAGTCGCCAGCTCTCGAAGGCTTGCGCGTCTTGATTCCAAGGTAGCGGCTGCTTTCTCAAACCGCCTAATCGAAAAACGTCGGCGCCGTATCTGGCAACGATAAATGCAAAGTAGTCACGCCATAACAGCTCGAAAACTAACCAATACGTCGAATCGTTGGCGCCACGCTCGGCTTCATAGCGTTTGACTTCGTGATAGATTTGCCGTGGCGATAGGCAGCCATGCGCTAGCCAAGGACTGAATTTGGAGGAGTCGTCGCCGCCCAGCATGCCATTGCGCGTATTCTTGTAGACACCTAACCGATCTTTACGCCAGAAATAGTCTTCGACACGTTTCCAAGCTGGCGTTTCGCCGCCGCGAAACTCGAGGCAGGCACGCGCATCCGCCTCGTAATCGACTTGGCGAAACGCTTCGGTCGCACGCAGGTCTTCTACCGCCCCGATGTCTCTAAGCCGCTCGGACAACTGCCGATCCGAGCGTAATTCAAATGGTTCTCGGGCTAAGGCGGGCACGTCAAGTTCTGTTTCGACTTCGCGGCGAAATCTGCTGAACGTGTCCGGAACCGCATGGATGTCAAATGGCAATTGCTCTTGGGAAACCAATGTGTTGGCGTCGAACAGTCTCGTTGCTACTCCTGATTCACGCAGTTCGCTGAGTAGTCGCCGGACAACCGCCTGCTCTTCCGGTGCGAACTCCGTCGCGGCCACCATGCCACCGGCTCCGATCTGCTCGGCGATGGACGCCAGTACCTCCTCGGTGCGGCCTTCGAAGATCCAGAGCCGAGAGCCGAGTTTCCTCAAACTCTGATCGAGGTCCTGCAAGCATTCCATCAGGAACTTGCGGCGGAAGCGGCCCATGCGGTCGAATCCAAAGGACGTTGTGCCGAACCAGTGCGGATCGAGCACGTAAATCGGAACGACCAGGCCACCCGCCTTCTTGGCGGCCTCGGCGCCGTAGGTCAGTGGCTCGTTGTCGCGAACTCTCAAGTTGTTGCGAAACCAAACAATCTGATGGGCCATGAGAGTTTCTGAATCCATAGGTTAACCGGTCGTCCAGCAGCCCACGCGTGAACCGCAGACAATCGGCTGGCACGCCAACATGACAGGCTAGTGCACGGACATCTGGCCTGCGTCATCAACGCTGGTGGTTGCCCATGCCGTCGAAAACAGGCCCGTTCAAAAGTAAAGATGCTGTAGAAATGCTTGGCACTGAAAGCAGCTCAGAGCACGAGTGTTCGGCCGCTGAGGAATGCGACCGCGAAGTGACGGACAACTTAACGGCGGACTTGCCAAGATCCTGACCACAGCGCGGTCATTCGGCCAGCTTGACCAGGTCGCTGATACAAGGGCGAATGGTGACCGTCGAGGTGGCTACAACTTGTTCTTCATGGAATCGATCGGCCGAGCGGCAGTAAGAGGCCTTCCCCAAGCAGGATCCGCCGCGCAACATGGCTTCGAGTTCTTCGCGCTGCTCCGTGGTCACCAAGCCTGGACTGGTTTTGGTCCACGAAAAATGAGTTTGATGCTTTGGAGGATAGACAGGATCCGGCAGACGCGCCTCAGCGGTCTGATAAAAGTCGGGATCGTAGCCGTCGAACACCCATTCGATGGCGTTGCCGTGCATGTCGAACAAGTTGAACTGGTTGGGTTGTTTCTGGCCAATGTCGTGCAGCTGCTGATCGCTGTTGGACAGGAACCAACCCATGTCCCGTAGTTGGCCGTTGCCTGCGTAGGCACCTGTCGTGCCCGCTCGGCAGGCGTACTCCCACTGGGCTTCGGTTGCCAGAGTAGCGCCCAGTCGTTCGCAATAATCCTTGGCTTCAAACCAGGAGGCGGACGTTGGTTTGAGCTCACCGGGATGATCCGTCTTCTGGGCGTAGCCGATGATGCGCAGCCACTGTGCTTGAGTGACTTCGTACTTGCTGACCAGAAATGGCGACACGGTGGCCGTGTGTTGCAATTCGGTTTCCTTGCGTCCCGGCTCATCTTCGGGACTGCCCATTTGAAATTCACCGCCGGGCACCAAGACGTACACCAGTCCATCGACAACACGTGGCTTGGTGCGCGTACTGCCAGGAGTCACGCCCGTCGTCAGATCGACGAATTCCCACAAACCGGTGACGGCGTCTTTACCGATCGGATACAGTCCGTCTCGCGAGATCAGGTACCAGTCGGGATGCGATCGGCGTAGATCTGCCAAACAAGTTTTCCATGCTTGTGCGATGGTCTCTAACGAAGGTGTAGATTCGATCCAGGATTCGACCTGGGCAATCTTTCCGGACTTCCAACTGAACATCTCCAGTTTCTGCACGAGCGCCAGTTGATTGTCAAATTGCCACTGTTCTTCCTGCGTTTCAAAGACGACTTTGTTTTGTTCTTGTCGTCCGCGTGCCGTCAAACGCTGCAGCGTATCGCGATGGGCTTCAATGCGACTAGCCGGCTCCCGAGCTCGCTCGAGCCAGTCTTCCATCGCCCGCCGCCGGCGATCGATCGGCGTCGGGATCAGGTTGGGCAACTGTTGTTCCAGGGCTACCAACTCGTTCAAATCGGAAAGCCGCAGCACGTCTCTAGCTCGCTTCTCAGCCTGGCGATACATGGCCAGACTGACTGCGGTACCGGTAACCATCGAGGCCAAGATCAAGGCTGCCGAGATGGCTAGCAAGCGATTCTTGGCTGCGAACTTCCGCAAGCTGTAAGCCAGGGTGGGACGCCGTGCCTGAATCGGTTCATTGTCCAAATAACGTTGCAGGTCTTGAGCCAATCCACTGACCGTGGCGTAACGATTGGAGCGTTGCTTTTCCAAGCACTTCATCACGATCCAATCCAGTTCGCTACGCAATTGACGCTGTAGACCGACGGTGGTCTCGCCGAACTTGGCAGCGGTGGTCTCTGCGCTTTGTGAATCTGTGCCTAAGTGCTGCGACGGGCGCATCGGCTCGACCTCGCGCAACATGCGGACAATTTGCAGGGCCGGCGCTTTCAGCATCTCTTCACGAGAGATAGGCGTTTGCCCACATAGCAGCTCGTACAGCACCACTCCGAGCGAGTAGACGTCCGTGCGAGTGTCGATGTCCAAGCTGCTCATTTCAGCCTGCTCGGGACTCATGTACAGCGGTGTCCCTATCATCTGGTGCAAATGGGTGACGACCGACTGGTCGCCCAGGTGGCCTTGAGTGGTCTTGGCTACGCCAAAGTCGATTACCACCGGCTTGGGACGTTCATCGCCGACAGTGACCAGAATGTTCGATGGTTTCAAATCGCGATGGATGACGCCTTTGTGGTGAGCATGTTGAACAGCGTGGCACACATCGATGAACAGTCGCACACGTTCGGTCAGGCCTAGCTTTTTGCGGTCGCAGTAGCGTGTGATAGGAATCCCGCGTACCAACTCCATGACAAAGTAGGGTTGTCCGGCGGCGGTCGTACCCGCGTCAAACACTTTGGCAATGCCCGCATGATCCATCATGGCCAGCGTTTGCCGCTCGATCTCGAAACGCGCCAAGATCTGCCGCGAGTCCATGCCAAGCTTCAGCACTTTGACGGCCACCTCGCGACGGACGGGTTCCGATTGCCGCGCGTGATAGACGTTGCCAAAGCCGCCCTCGCCCAGCTTGTCGATCACCAGGTAAGGACCGATGGCCAGCGAGTTGTCCTCGCGCACCTCCAACTCCGGATTGCCATCGTCGCCTGCACGGTCGCGGCGGGTGGCATCGATATCTTGCGCCACATTCGTTTCCGGCAACGTCTTCGCTACCCCCGACATGACGTCTTCGACCGGTACCGATGTATCCGCGGTAGCCCGCTGGTCGTTCGGTGATTTTTCGGGTTCGGAAGACTGGGACACGCAGTCGGTACCTGTCAGCTGGCGGGGAACTCGAACGGAGAGATCAGCATGTCGGATCAACAGACATCACATGCACGGACACGGTAAAGGCGGAAAAGAAACTTCGTCGGTGTGGTCGTTCGCCGAGGATCCAAACTCGAGCTGGGTAGCGCCATTGGTGGCAGCGATTTTGGCGGGCTGCGCTGCGGTGGGCCACGTTCGCTTGGCTAGGGAGCCTCAACGTAGTGTAAGTCCTGCGAGCACCCAAGGAAACTGATATTCGCCGCGCGGCCGCTCTGGCCAACTGACAGGCTGTTGCAAGCCCCGGCATCTTCGCGAGGCACAGTTTCTAGGAGGTGCGCGTAGTTCAACTGGGCCGAACTAACGCTCCATCAGTGCCAGTCGAGCCAGTGGC
>JANQOL010000644.1 GCA_028289675.1 Pirellulaceae bacterium | reverse complement strand
GCGTTCTCAGCTATGGGGCGCAGCAAAGCGAATCACCTGCAACGGGCTCGACCGCTGAGACGCGCCCGGCCACCGGGGTGGTCGTGCTAGCTTTGTTGGGCAACATGTCCGCCGGAGTGACCTACGCCTTCTTGGGCACCATGATGCGGCGCAGCATGCGGGCGGGCATGTCGCTGTCGTCGACTCTGTTTGTCCTGAGCGGTGTTGGCACGACCTTGGTCGGTGGTTGGGCACTGACTCGCATCGGCTGGGAAGGCATGCTACACACGCCCCCGCAAGACTTGGCCTTGATGACTCTCGCCGGATTGTTCAACGCGCTAGCATTTTTAGCGATGGCCAAAGCGCTGCAGGTGGTGTCCGTTTTGTACGTCCAAATGCTAAACGCCAGCCAAGCAGCGATGGCGGCGGTCGCCGGATGGCTGCTTTTCGCCGAACCTCTTACGGGCAGCATCCTGTGCGGCCTGCTGCTGACGGCCGCTGGGTTGACCATTGCTGGTCTCCGTAAGTCTCGATCGTGAGAGCTACACATGCCTCGAGAGAGCATCCCGCTAGCCCTGAACGCGCACCGAATGCTGGCACTTGGCCGTAGCAAGCCACAAGATCGATACGAACGGTAAGGGTTACCAAAACAACTCCAGTTTAACGCTCCGTCAGTCGATAAACGAAAGCGGTATCGTTTGTTTTCCCGGCCGCTGTTTTCCCGGCCGCGTTGGATGGGGGCGTTATGGTTTCGCGTATTACTGGCCGCTGGCAATGGCTATGTGGATCGTTGGCCTGGGGCTGTGCCTTGGCAGTCGGTTCCGCGCATGCGCAGACCCCGGTGGCCTACGTGATGCTGGCCAATTCGACCGAGCCACAACACGTAAGTTCCATGGAAATTGTCCTGGAACCACTCACCCGAAAGCGTACATCCCCGGTCGTCAATGCATTGGCTTCATCGCACGATGGTCGCTTTTTGGCGGCGGCCGGAGACGATCATGCCATACGAATCATCGATGTTGCGTCTGGCAATACCGTACGAACTATTGGCGCTCATTCCGACTGGATTCAAGCGTTAGCCTTCTCACGCGATGGCCAGCAATTGTACTCCGCCGGTGACGATGGCCGCGTACTGCGTTGGCGGCACGAATACCCAGTCCAGGGCAAAGAGGTCGTTCAACTTCCGTATGCCATACGCTCTCTGTCGATTGCCAGCGAAGTCGGATTGCTAGCCATCGGCGGGTTCTCCAATGAGATCGTGGTGTGGGATCTCAACCAGGCCCGCATTCGACACCGATTGAAGTGCGATTGCGGAGATCAGCGCTGCGTCCGCTTCAGCCCAGATGGTAAGCAACTGTTGTGTGGAGGCCGCGATGGTGAGCTGCGAGTGTGGAACAGTCTGACTGGCGAAGAAACGGCCAGTTTTCACGAGCACCGGGGCCGAGTGTACACCGCTGCGTTTTCGGCGGACGGTCAACGAATTACCAGTGCAGCGGATGATCGGCAGTTGATTCAATACGATTTGCAGTCCGGACAAGTTGTTTTGAAGCGTGAGTTGGCGCGCGCCAAGCTCATGTCGTTGTGCATGATCAACGACGACTTGGTCGCCGTTGCAGGAGCCGACAACAACGTTCATCTCTATGACGCGTTGGCTGACGAAGTGGTGGCTCAATTGATCGGACACCAAGGTACGGTCGCGGAGATGACGCCTTGCGGCAACCTGCTTGCCAGCGGCTCATTCGACACGACCATCCGCCTGTGGGACTTGGAGAGTATCGACCGGACAGCGGTGGAGGCCGGCAAACCGGTGTATGCACCATTGAAAATGGATGACAGCTTGAGGATTCGGTAGTGGCCGGTTTGAACGCACACTCGCGGCATCGGCATGGATGGTGCTCGCACGGCGTTCGAAGGATTGGAAATAAGGCGATTTGGGTCGGCTCGCGGGGAGCCGACGACGTGGAACGCACACGGAGGTCTTTCCGTTGTTCTTTCAAAAACAACTGCGGCAAATGACGCGGAAGCTGCGCCGACGGCGCCAGGCGGCCACGGTGTCCGGCGGCGGGAGCCATTCTCCTAGTCAGCCACGGTTCGTGCGCCGGATTCCCAGTGTGGAAGCTATCGAGCCTCGACTGCTAATGGCCGCCGATGCCATTGAGATCGGTGCCGTCTACGTCGAAGAAGACCTAGGTAGCGATTTGCATGGCGATCTGTTCTACATCACCTTCCAAGGAGGTGCGCCGGGTACGCAATTGGCCAAGCTGACCATCGACGGGGATCTCAACCAGGATGGTTTCAGTTTGGGGGACCTGTTTTTCGACACCACCGACACCGGATTGGGGGCCGACCATTCGTTCAACTTCCAAATCGAACAGTTTGAAACGCAGAATCCGGCAGCGACGGTACAAGCCAACGTGCAAGATGGAACCACGTTGCTGACGCTGAACTTCACCAACTTTGTCGCCGGTGATCGATTGGTTTTTTCGATCGACGTGGACGAGGTCCAGTTCTACGACCCCAATGAAACGGACATCAGCGTCCTGAATGACTCCTTCGACCCAATCACGTCCGGGGTCGAGTTTCAAAATTCCCATTTGAGGGCCGAGTTTGTCGCTCCTCACTACGAGGACATTCAAGGACACGACCGGTTCTTGAACCGCTACGACAGCTGGTTGGACGAAACAGGTCTGCCGCTGCCAAGAGACAACGCCGATGGCAAACGCGATCGGTCGGCGGGAGCCGGTTTTCGGGTTCAGCAGATTGCCAAACCCGTTTCGCTGGCGGGTAGAGTGTACGTCGACCGCAATGAAGATCTGACGCAGCAAGCTGGTGAAGCTGGCATCCCTGGTGTGCAACTCGAGTTGTTTCGTCTCGACAACGGCAACTACGTCTCAACCGGGCACACAACACAAACCGACGCGCAAGGAAACTACCGCTTCGGGGTTAACCTGGATTTGGTACCGGGAACGTATCAAGTTCGTGAAGCACAGCCCAACGGCTACTACAGCGTGGGAGCCACGCCAGGCCGGTTGGATGGAGCAACTGTGGGACAGACGCTCGGTGGTAATCCTGACGTCTTGACGCAGATCGATCTGCTGTTGGGTGACCAGCATGCCACCGAACTGAATTTTGCCGAGAACTTGCCCGGCTCGATTGGCGGGCATGTGTGCGTCGTGCTGGCCGGGCACAGTTGTT
>JANQOL010000616.1 GCA_028289675.1 Pirellulaceae bacterium | reverse complement strand
CTTCAATCTGTGCGAACACCGCGTCTGGGTCCTGCATACCGTCAATCGTGGTTAACAGCTGACGCTTGTGGTAGTAGTCCAGCAATGGGGCCGTTTGCGTCTCGAAGACCCGCAAACGGGACTTGATCGTCTCTTGGTTGTCGTCGCCACGATCCTCCAATTCCGCCCGCTTTAACAACCGCGTAATGAGCTCTTCGTGAGCCACCTGCAGATCCAGCACCAGGTCAAGCTGCCGGTTGGTCCGAGCAAAATGTTCGTCCAGCAGCTGAGCCTGCACAATCGTGCGGGGAAAGCCATCGAACAGACAACCGGGTTCGCAATCGGGATCGGCCAGCCGCTGCGCTACAATCCGCATCACCAAGTGATCTGGGGCCAATTCTCCCACGTCCAAATGCCGAGCTACCCAGCGAGCCAAGGCCGTATCCTGGCTCTTGACCTCGCGCAGCATCTCGCCGGTGGACAATTGGGGTATGCCCAGCAGCTCCACCAGACGCTTACATTGGGTCCCTTTACCAGCGCCAGGAGGTCCGATAAAGACGATGCGCATGGCAACCAGCCCTTCGAAGCAACGACTTAGGCACGGATGTGGCCCATGTCTTCCACATCCAGTGCAACGTCAAGATTCCAACAACCCGCGATAGTTTCGCATCAGCAGATGGTTGTCAATCTTTTGGATTAGATCGAATGCCACGCTCACCGCGATAAGTAGCCCGGTACCTCCGTAAAACGAGGCCACCGAAAACGGAACGCCCAGTTGAATGTTGACCAAGATGGGGACGATAGCCACCAAAGCCAGGAAGGCAGCACCGACGTAAGTGATTCGAATCATCACCTTTTCCAGATAGTCTGCCGTTCGCTTTCCGGGACGATAACCGGGGATGAAGGTCCCGTGGTCTTTCAAGTTCTCCGACATCTCCTTGGGATTGAAGGTAATCGATGTCCAGAAATAGCAGAAGAAAAAGATCATCGCCACGTACATGACGATGTAACTGAGCGACTGCTGGGATGCTAGCGCGCTGGAAAACATCGTGAAGAAATCCGACAAGCGATTTAGAATCGAAGTCGGAGCTTCGGGATTCGACAACCAACCGGCGGCCGCGCCCAACATCAGTCCAGGAATCATCAGCAAACTGCTAGCGAAGATGATCGGCATGACACCCGCTTGGTTGATTCGCAGCGGCAGATATTGCTTGGTCCCACCATAAACGCGACGACCGCGCACATGCTTGGCACTCTGCGTCTGAATCCTCCGCTGGCCCAACGTGATAAACACCACTCCGAACACCACCGCGATGAATAACGCGGCCAACACGATCAACTTGTCGGGACCGATCTCACCGGATGAACCGCTCAGCTCCGTGGTCATATTTTGCCGCAACTCGATCAAGGCTCGCGGCATCTGGGCCAGAATACTGGCCATGATCAGTAGACTGATACCGTTGCCAATCCCGTACTCGTCAATTTGTTCGCCCAGCCACATCAAAAACACGGTACCGCAGGTCATAATGGCCACGGCCGTCAACTGCCAGCCAAAGTGTAACGTGCTGGAATTGGGGTAGCAGAACTGCGGCGACACGTTGGCCGGATTGCTCATGATGACGTACTTCAAGAACATCCAGCTTTGGATGACGCACAAGAACACAGTCAGATAACGAGTGTACTCGTTGATCTTCCGCATTCCGGTCTGGCCCTCTTTCCGCAGCTGTTCGATGGGCTTCCAGACGCTGCCCAGCAACTGGAACACAATGGACGCGGAAATGTAGGGCATGATGCCCAGTCCAAAGATGGTCAGCTGCCTAAGGTCGGTGGCGGCGAACACGGAAAAGCGTTCCAGGAACGTGTCCAGTTGATTTCCGGTGCCCGACGTTCGCATGTTCACCATGGGCAATGGAATCTGATACCCGATGCGGTACACCCCCAGTAGAGCCAACGTCAGCAGAATCTTCTGACGCAACTCGGGGATAGTGAATACGACCCTCAGTTTTTCCCACATCGGAAGGACTCCTCAGTCGACCGCGAATATCCGTTCGGTGCCTACTATTTTTGTTGGGCCAGCTCCGCCACCCGCTGCTTCGGAGTGCGCTTGGCTTGAACCACGGTGGCCGTTCCGCCGGCCGCGGAAATCTTTTCCTTGGCGCTAGCGCTAAAGCGGTGGGCCGTGATTTTCAGTGGCTTGTCCAAGACTCCGTCTCCCAAAATCTTGATCTCGTCAAAGCGTTTCTTGACGATGCCCTTGGATTTCAAAGTTTGGGGGGTGACTTCTTCACCGCTCTCGAAGACAGCCGCCAAATCACCCACGTTCAAAGCGATCACCGTCAGCGCGAAACGATTGTTGAAGCCGCGTTTGGGAACCCGCCGCAGCATGGGCAGGTCTTCCCCGACCTTGGCTGGGTGCCGCGAATAACCACGACGAGACTTCTGGCCGTCCTGACCACGCCCGGAAGTCTTGCCCAATCCCGAAGCGGGACCACGCCCCAATCGGCGCGGACGCCGGTGCTTGGTAATTCCTTGATTGACTTGGTCGATTCTCATGACAACGTTACTCCGCGCAAACGCTCGACATCCTCACGGGTGCGGAGTTGCTTCAGCGCATCAAAGGTCGCCTTGACCAACACCGACGGATTGTTCGAGCTAAAGCTCTTCGTCAAAATATCTTTTACTCCGGCGGCTTCGCACACGGCACGCACAGCCGGCCCGGCGATAATTCCTGTTCCGGGGTTGGCGGGCAGCAAAATCACTTTGGCAGCGCCATACCGCCCAATCACCCTGTGCGGGATCGAGCCATCGATCAGCGGTACGTCCACCACATCTCGATTGGCCTGTTTTTGAGCCTTTTGCACGCTGGGGGGCACCTCATTGGCTTTGCCATACCCGTAGCCAACTCGGCCCTTGCCATCACCGACTACGACCAGCGCGGCAAAGCTAAAGCGACGACCGCCTTTGACGACAGCCGCACAGCGCTTGATCTTCAGGACGCGCTCAATGGACCCGTCGGATTGTTCGTTTGCGTTAGCCACCTGGGCACTCCAGAAAAACTTGAACGATTGATATTAAGTCAGGAATTCGAACCGTCTAGAATTCCAGTCCACCCTCGCGAGCCGCTTCAGCAAACGCGGCAACCCGCCCGTGGAACTTGCACACCCCGCGATCCAAGCAGACTTGCTTGACGCCGGCGGCCTGAGCCTTCTCCGCAATGACTTTGCCGACTTGGCTGGCCGATTCGCAATTTCCACCACCGGCAATACTCTTGTCGTGAGTTGACGCGGAGGCCAGCGTGCGCCCGGCCTCGTCATCAATCAACTGACAGGAAAAATGCTTCAGCGTGCGCTGCACCGACAGACGCGGTCGCTCGGCAGTGCCCCGCAATTTCTTGCGGACCCGATAACGTCGTCGCTCACGCTGCTTGTTAATAATTTTCTTGATCTTCACGGCACACTCGGCAGTCGACTTGGGACCAATGCTTTAATGAAACGAGGGGTACTCAGACTTACGTAGCTGACTTACCTGGTTTCAGTTTGACCTGTTCACCCTGATAGCGAATCCCCTTACCCTTGTAAGGCTCCGGCTTGCGCAACGCGCGAACTTCAGCGGCGAACTGGCCGACTTTTTGTTTGTCGCAGCCTTTGACCACGATATGCGTTTGATCGGGACAGCTGACATCCAGGCCGTCGGGGATCTTCTTTTTGAGCTCGTTGGCGTAGCCGACTCGCAGCTGCAATTCTTTGCCTGCCACGGCACAGATGTAACCAACCCCGACGACTTCCAAACGCTTTTCGTAGCCGTCTTTGACACCGATGATCATGTTGTTCACAACGGCGCGGGTCAAACCGTGCAGCTCGCGGGCGGCCCGCTCGTCGGATTCACGGCTGACAACCACCTCGTTGCCAGACTCATCCACTTGTACGGTGACCTCCGGACGATGCTCGAATTCGAGCTTGCCTTGCGGTCCTTCAACCGTCACGACGCGGTTGGCCACGCCGACCTTGACGCCATCAATGACGGGGACTGGTTTTCTTCCAATTCGGGACATGGTTATGCCGCTCAACTGACTTCTAAAAACGGAACGAACTGCGGGATGCCATTTAGCAAATCTCGCACAGGACCTCGCCGCCGATATTCTGCTGGCGGGCTTCGCGATCACTGACGACGCCCTGACTGGTGCTGATGATGGAAATACCCAGACCGTTTAGCACCGGTCGCAAATCACGGGACTTGCTAAACACGCGGCGACCTGGCTTGCTGACACGACGAATCGACTGGATGACGCGTTCCCCATTTGGACCGTACTTCAGTTCAATCCGCAGGTGCTTGACTGGCTCGGCGTCAATTTCCTTAAAATCCCAAATATAGCCTTCACGCTTGAGCACTTCTGCCACACCCAGCTTGACTCGCGACAACGGCAGGTCCACGTGCGGACGCTCCACACGAACAGCGTTGCGAATCTGAGTAAGCATGTCAGCGATAGGGTCAGTCATCATCGCGGTCTGTATCCCTCTACTTAACTCTCACGAGCCATCTCAAATGGCTTACTGATAATCCAATGACGCGGGCTTGGTTCTGTGACACAAGTGCAGCTTACCAGCTGGCCTTGCGAACTCCTGGAATCAGACCTTGATCGGCCAGGTTCCGAAAACAAATGCGGCAAATTCCGAACTTGCGGTAGACGGCACGAGGTCGACCACAAAGTTTGCAACGATTCTCTCGACGCACCGAAAACTTAGGGGTGCGCTCTGCTTTCGCTATTTTGCTCTTGCTTGCCACGGGATAACCATCCGGTCCAAATTCAATTGTTCTAAAAACGTCTTACGACACCGTAATTCGACACAGTTATGCGGCGGGCGCTGGGGCCGCCTTGAACGGCATCCCCATCAACTCCAACAACAACCGGCCCTCGTCGTTGGACTGAGCCGTCGTACAAATCGTGATGTTCATGCCTTGCGGCCTGGTGTATTTGTCCGGATTCAACTCGGGGAACACCAATTGTTCGTTCAAGCTCAAGCTGTAGTTGCCTTGGCCATCGAAGGCCTTGCGGCTCACGCCTCGAAAGTCACGCACTCGCGGAAGAACGATGCAGAGCAACCGATCCAGGAACTCAAACATCCGCTGACGTCGCAAGGTAACTTTGCAACCAATCGCCATTCCCTCGCGCAACTTGAATCCTGCGATCGATTTGCGAGCCAGGGTTTGCACTGGACGTTGCCCGGAAATTTCAGCCAGGGCGTCAAAGGCCATTTCCAAATTCTTCTTATCTGCAATCGCCGACCCCACCCCCATGTTGATGACCACCTTGGTCAACTTGGGAATGGCCATCGGGTTTTTAATACCCAACTTTTCCGCCAACGCGGACTGAATCTCCGATTGGTATTTTTCTTGTAAGCGAGGAAGCATTGCTTAGTCCTACGTCGACTGCGATCGCTAATGGTGATTTGACTTCAGGGAAACAAATAAGTGCCGAGGCACCGGCGGTTATTGCTCGGCGTACTTGGCCTTCGGTGGCGTGATGACTCCCAGCGAAGCCCCACTGCATTTTGCAAAACGTTCCTTGCTGCCGTCCTTCAAAAATCGCACACCAACACGAGTGCGTTTGCCCGTCGATGGGCAAATCATCATCACGTTACTGGCGTCGATGGGCATCTCCTTGCTCAGTCGACCACCTTGTGGGTTCTTCTGGCTTTTCTTGACGTGCTTGTAAACTTTGTTCACGCCTTCAACGATGACGCGCCCCGCGTCACGATCTATCTTGAGCACCTTGCCCCGAGTGCCCTTATCAACACCGGCGACGACCAGTACTTCATCTTCTTCACGGATCAACATGGTGAACCCTTCGCTAGGTTGCAACTAAACCACTTCACTGGCTAAGCTGACAATCTTCATGAATCTTCGGTCACGCAATTCTCGGGCGACCGCCCCAAAAATACGCGTTCCACGCGGGTTGGCGTCTTTGTCCACCAACACCACGGCGTTGCTGTCAAAGCGAATATAGCTGCCATCTGGACGCCGCGTGGGCTGTTTGCAACGCACGACTACCGCCCGCACAATCGACTTTTTCTTGACGTCGCTGCCGGACTGCACCGCTTTGACCGAGCAGATAATCACATCTCCCAGGCCAGCGTACCGGCGACGGCTGCCGCCCAACACCTTGATGCACATCACTTCCTTGGCACCACTGTTGTCGGCCACCGCCAGTCGCGTTTCTTGTTGAATCATCGCTTCCCACCAACCCGTTTAAATCTCTGTGTTTCGCTGTGTTCGGTTTTGGAGCGCTCGGTTCTAGAGTGCCCGGTCTTGCAGTGCTCGCGTTGCCTGGCGAGCGGCGCCACTACCTAGGACGAGGACTCCTCGTCCGTGGCCTCACCACCAGCCAAATCTTCAATCACTTCCGTTTGCTCGTTACCCTGGGAACGCCGGGCCGCACGCAACGCGGAAATATCAACTTCGCGGCTCTTCTCCACCACTCGCACCAGCGTCCAACGCTTTAGCCGGCTGACGGGCGGGCACTCGCGAATCTCCACTTTGTCGCCGACTGCCGATTCATTGTTTTCATCGTGCACGTGGCACACAGTCCGCCGCTTGACGAACTTACCGTACTTGGGGTGCCGAACCGTGCGGTTGATTTCTACACGCCGCGTCTTGGAGGCTTTGTCGCTGGCAACTACGCCAATCAGTACTCTTGCAGGCATCTGGCTTTACGTGTGATGTTTGGTGTACAGGTGTTGGTAACTTACAACAGCGAACGGCCCTACGAGCCCGACGCCGATTGAGCTTGCTTTGCCCGCTCGGTTTGCAACGTTCGCACGCGAGCGATCAACTTGCGGTTGCGCCGCGTCTCCGAGGGCGCCTCCAGCTTTTCCGTCTGAGCCTTCACCCGCAGACGAAACAGCTGGTTGGCCGCATCCTGCGCGGTCAGCTCCAGTTGCTCGTCGCTCATTTCTCGCAGTTCACTGATCTTCATTGTGATAACTCTTCTTCGTCGTCTACCGCATCATCAAGCCGGTCGCCTGCGCACCAATCGAACTGGCACGGGCATCTTGGCGGCCAATCGCGCGAAACAAATCTTGGCCTGCTGCTCGTTCACTCCAGCCAACTCGTAGAGCACCGTCCCCGGCTTGACGACAGCCACCCAAGCTTCTGGCTCACCCTTACCTTTTCCCATCCGTGTTTCCAACGGCTTGGACGAAATCGGCTTATCCGGAAAGATGCGAATGTACAACTTTCCTTCACCGCGCACATATTGTTGCGCAGCGATCCGGCCAGCCTCGATGGTACGAGCCTTGATCCAGCCACCTTGCGTTGCCTGCAGTCCAAAGTCGCCATAGACGACTTTGTTTCCGCGGGTCGCATTACCTTTTATACGCCCTCTTTGGCTTTTTCGATGCTTGACCCGCTTGGGCATCAGCGCCATCGCTCGAGTCTCCCGCGTAAGAACCTTGATTTACCCAAACCTGTATTCCGAGATTTCCCTGAGGCGTCTGCGCCTCGGCGAAACCATAATCGATCTTGGCCTGCAGCGTGCTCAGCGGCAAAGCACCGGCACTTGCCTTTTCGCGACGAGCCATTTCGGCTCCACCCAAACGTCCGGCCAACTGGACCTTGATTCCCTTGGCGCCCGCGTCCATGGTGGACTCAAGGGCCCGCTTCATCGTGCGCCGGAAATTGGCTCGCTTCATTAACTGCTGCGCGATGTCGTCGGCTACCAACTGAGCTTGCAACTCAGGTCGTGCCACTTCTTCAATTTTCAAATTGACGCGGCGCCCGATCAGCGACTGCAGTTCCTCTTGCAGCTTTTCGACGTCCTGCCCCTTCTTGCCGATGATCAAACCGGGCCGGGCCACAAACAGCATGACCCGCACTTCATCCCGCGTCCGCTCGATCTCAATACGATCGATTCCGGCATTGCGATACTGAGCTCGAAAGCGCGTGTCCGGATGATTGCGAATAAACTTTCGCACCTTCTGGTCTTCCACCAGCAGCTCCGCAAACTCCTGCTTCGAGGCGTACCAGCGGCTCTTCCATCCGATCACGACACCCGTGCGGAAACCGACTGGATTTACCTTTTGTCCCATATCAACAACTCACTTAAGCAGCTTGCGTCTTAACAATGACTTTCAACCACCGAAACAAAACTAGACATCCAACTCGTCGATCGGCGCCAGCTCGACAGTAATGTGCGCTGTACGCCTCAAAATTCCGTAGGCCATCCCGCGGGCTCGAGGACGAATTCGCTTGAACGTTGGCCCGCCATCAATGCGAGCGTCAATGACTACCAATCGCTCAGGATTGAAACTCTGCCCTCGGTTTTGCTCAGGATCTTGAGCATTACCTACAGCACTCCGCAGCACCTTTTCCAACATCCGCGCCCCACGATGCGGCTGGAACTTCAGCAAGTCCAAAGCTTCATCAGCAAAACGGCCCCGCACTAAATCCGCCAAAGGCCGGACCTTACGAGCACTGATGCGTGCGTATTTGTGAGTGGCTTTGATGGCCATAACTCAAACCTCAATAAAATACTCTCTGGGCGTGTGCAATTCGCATGGCACTGGCCACCCGCAACCGCCGACGACCACCGTGCGGCGAAAGCCTACTTCTTGCCCTTGCCGGTGTGACCACGAAATGTGCGCGTGGGAGCGAACTCGCCCAACTTGTGGCCGACCATGTCTTCCGTCACCAACACCTTCATATGCTGACGCCCGTTGTGAACCATAAACGTGGTCCCTACGAACTCGGGCACGATCGTGCAACGACGAGCCCAGGTCGTAATCGGCTCACGCGAGCCCGACTCCTGCGCCTTGGCGACCTTCCCGAACAGCCTAGGGTCAACAAAGGGCCCTTTTTTGGTCGAACGTCCCATAACTTACTTCAATTCAAATGGATTACTCAGAGCCAAACGGACTACTCGGAAGCCACTCGGCCAACATGGATTACTTCAGCTTCAACTGGCCGTAGCGTTTCGAACGCCGACGGCGAACAATAGACGAATTCGACGGCTTGCGGCGAGCCCGCGTCGCACCACCCTTGGTCGGCCGCCCTTGAGGCGTAACCGGATGACGTCCACCCTTGGTACGACCTTCGCCACCACCGTGCGGGTGATCCACCGGGTTCATCGCGGTTCCACGAACATGTGGCCGCCGCCCCAACCAACGAGCGCGACCAGCCTTCCCTAGCACGACAGCACCGTGATCCGGATTACTAGCCTTGCCGATCGTGGCCCGACAATTCCCCGGGACTCGACGAATCTCTCCGCTGGGCAAACTCAACTGCGCCCAATCCGCCTCACGAGCCATCAAGGTGGCCATGGTGCCAGCACTACGACACAGCACGCCACCGCGACCCGGCTGCAACTCGATGCAAAAAACCTCAGTTCCAGCGGGCATATTCTTCAGCGGCAGACAGTTCCCGACCTTGGCCGGCGCGTCCGCCCCGTTCTGCACATTATCACCGGCCTTCAGCCCATCCGGGGCGACCACATAGCGCTTTTCGCCATCCGCGTAGACCAGCAACGCAATGCGACTAGAACGATTCGGATCATATTGAACAGAATCCACCTTAGCCGGAATCCCGTCCTTATTCCGCTTGAAATCGATAACACGGTACTGCTGCTTGTGACCACCGCCACGATGCCGAGCCGTAATCTTGCCCTGATTATTGCGACCGCCGTGCTTCTTCTTGGGGCGCAACAGGGACTTCTCTGGCTTAGCCCCTGGAGTCAGCTCAGCAAAATCACTGACAGACGCATTGCGTCGGCCCGCGCTGGTCGGCTTGTACTTACGAATTCCCATGTCAACCTACTTCGTACTGTGCGTGCAATCCAACGACTAGAAAAAGTCGATCCGATGCTCAGGATTCAGCTTAACGACTGCCTTCTTCCAACCGCTGGTTACACCGGTGCGATACCGATACCGCCGCGTCTTGCCGCGACGATTCTGAGTCATAACCTTGTCCACCACCACATCGAACAACTCCTCGACCGCCCGACGTACATCCGTCTTGGTAGCCAGAGGATGAATCTCGAACGCGTAGTGATTATTGCGGGCAGCGCGGTGCACACCCTTTTCCGTCACTAGCGGACGAATAATGACTTGATGCGGCTCCAGGCTCACACCCGAGGACGTTTTTGTCTTGGCTTTTGCGTTCATCGTATCTATGGCCGAGTGACTTAGCTCGCGGCTGCCTGACAGGCGACAGCCTCACCAACTAAACAGCTACCGCCTCCTGGTAATGTGACTTAATCAGTTCCAAAGCATCCTTGGTCACCAACAATCGCTTGGGACGCAGCACACTAAGGGCATTCAGGTCCGCGACGCGAGTCACCGACACCCCCGGAATGTTCCGCGAACTCAGGTAGACATTGCTCGAGTAGTCACTAGTGGCCACCAAAGTCGAAACACCTTCCAACCCCAACGCCTTGAGCGAGCCAGCCAGAGCCTTCGTCTTGGGCTCCTCCAGATCCAACTTATCAACCACCACCACTTCGCCATCAGCCAGCTTAGAAGCGATGGCCATGCGGGTCGCAGCCCGAATAGCCTTCTTGGGCAGACGGTAATAAAACGAGCGAGGACGAATCTGCATGGCATGCCCGCCGCCACGACGGTGCGAGGTACGCCGCGAACCAGCCCGGGCATTACCAGTACCCTTCTGGCGAAACAGCTTCTTCGTCGACCCAGCCACTTCCCCGCGACTCTTGGACCGCTTCGTTCCCTGACGGCGATTGGCCAGATACATCACGACTGCGTCGTGCAACAACTGCTTATTAATCTTGGACGCGATCGCATCCGGGTCGACATCCACCTTGCCGACTTCCGAACCACTTGCGTCATAAACTGGCAACGTAACCATCTGCACAGACCCTACAAAAGCTCGCGTGACCCGAGGCTGCTAGACCGACCTCAACAGCCTCGCGACACTAGCCCACCTTATTTGTTTCGCGAACCACGACAAAACCACCATTCGGCCCGGGAACGGCACCCCGAACCAACAACAAATTACTCTCCGCATCGACCCGCGAAACCTTCAGGTTACGCACTGTCATCTGCTTGCCGCCGTAACGCCCAGACATCTTCTGCCCCTTGAACGTCCGACCTGGGTAGGTGGCCATACTCGTACCACCGGCGTGCCGGTGACACTTCTTCACACCGTGACTGGCGCGCTGCCCACTGAAATTGTGCCGCTTCATGACCCCCGCAAAACCGCGACCTTTATTGATACCGGTCACATCAACCGCCTCAATACCCTCTAGCGATTCCGCCGTCACCTCAGCCCCAACCTCAGCATCGGTGGCCCCACGCAATTCGCGCACAAACCGCTTCGGCTCACACCCAGGCTTAGCCGGGGCCTCAACACCACCGGCCGCCAAACGCTTAGAACGCTTGCTACTGATGGCCGCCACCTGACCGCGCTCAGAACGACTCGCCAATCGCCGCGGCTTATCGAGAAAACCAAGCTGCACAGCTTCGTACCCATCGCGTTCGACGGTTTTGACTTGCAGCACATGACAAGGACCCACTTCCAAAACGGTCACCGGAACTACGGTACCGTCATCCTGGAAAATCTGCGTTGTACCGACCTTGCGGCCGAGAATACCCTTCGTCATCTCTACTTTCCCGTCAAACGCTTGCCGTTCAGGACCGAGGCATTGCCTCGCGTTACCTGCCCAGCTTCCGTGTCATGCAACTGGACTCAAAAAAATTTCAAACGAAGTGAAACGAATCCCCTGAAGTGGACCGGGGGAATCGACCAACTACCGCGAGTTGGCCTTAATCTTGATGTCCACCCCAGCCGGCAAACTCAATTTATTGAGTGCCTCAATCGTTTTGGCAGTCGCCTGCTGGATGTCAATCAGCCGCTTGTGGGTACGAATCTCAAATTGCTGGCGTGCCTTCTTGTCGACGTGCGGCCCTGACAACACGGTGTACCGCTCGATACGAGTCGGCAAGGGAATCGGGCCATGCACTTCAGAGTGGGTCCGCTTCGCGGTATCCACAATCTCTTGAGCACTCTGATCGAGCACTGAGTGATCGTAGGCTTCCATTCGAATGCGAATGATTTCGTGCGAACCTGCCGACACAGCTGTTCCTCTCAACACCAACCTGGATTTCGAACCAATGACCCACGTTGCAGTCGACCGCAGCCCACTGCCCCCAAGGGAAGCACAAAAGTTTAAAAGTGCTCCCGACTACCGTCAACGGCAAAACGTTCACCGTCCGCAGACAGGCCCGGCGCCAGATCTCGGTCCCCCGCGGCTGTGGGAAACCTGTGCAATTCCGGCATGATGCGGCACAGCACCGACATCTCAATTCCTCGGGCATCGATGTTCGGCTTTGGACCGCCTACAGCCCATTTCGCCCAACCGTCACACTCGTTGCCGTTGCTCAGCTTGCTGAGCAACGTTTGCCGCCGGGCCGTCTTCCCGCTAGGCGGCTGCCCTCGCTAGGCGGCGTCGGCGGCAGGAGGCGTTTTGCCGTCCAAAATGCAGCTCACGTTGACATCGCCCAAGACGTTAATCGTCGTCCGGCAGCGGTCCAGGAACCAGTCGACGGTCAAAAGTAAAGGGATCTTTTCAACGGGTAACCCGACCGCAGTGAACACCAAAGTCATCGTGACGATGCCGGCTTCCGGAATGCCTGCGGCTCCGATGCTGGCCAAAATGGAGGTGACAACCACGGTCAGCTGCTGGGAGAGCGTCAGTTCCATGCCGATCATCTGAGCGATAAACAAAGCGGCCATAGCCTCGTACAAGGCAGTACCATCGTTGTTGAAATTGGCCCCAACCAGTGCTCCCAAGCTGGCGGACTTCTCACGCACCCCGACCTTTTCTTTCAGGCAAGCGTACGTGACGGGCATGGTTGCCGTCGAGCTGTCCGTGCTAAACGCCATCACCAAAGCGTCTCGCATCCCGATCAACATGCGAATCGGCGACACCCAGGAGAAGAACCGGATACGGACCATGTACCAAATCGTCTGCAAGATGAGAGCCAGGATGACGGCCAGCACAAAAGCACCCAAGCTGAAAAACGCCGAGAACCCTTCGGTGCCAATCACCGCGGCCACCACGCAGGCAACGCCAATCGGTACTAATTCGATGATCCAGTGCAGCACGACCAGCAGCGTGCGATAAGCCAGTTCGACCAAATCCTCCATCGTACCCACGGGCTCACTCTTGATATTCCGGAGTGCAATGCCGAAGGCGACCGCAATGATGATGACGCCAATCACATTTTGGCTGTCGCCAAGCGGACCGAACAGGCTACGCGGGATGCTACCGATTAACTGCGACAACGGGCTGGCTTCCACGGATTCGCCGCCAGCATGCGCCGAGTCGCCGCCGGGCTGATCGTCCGATTCCGCAGCTTCAGTTGCTGGTTGACCGGCCACCACATCGCCTGTCTCCGCCGCGCCGACTGGCGCAGAAGCACTTGCCGTTTTCGTCTCACGTGGATACCACTTGCCTGGTTGCATGATGTTGGCCACACCCAAGCCAATAAAGATGGCGACGCACGTGTTCAGCAACAGCAATCCGGCCAGGCGAGCAATCGCGCTGCGAGGGATGTCCGAGGTCATCAGCACGTGCACGACCGCAATCAGAATCAACGGCGGCGCCAGGGCACCCAACAACTGCAAAATGACTTGGCTGAGCGGCCGAAAAATCTCTGCCCAATCGCCAAGTGCCAATCCCAGCGCCACCCCTAGCAACATGCCTGCCAAGATCCGCCAATACAACGGAATCGCGGTCCAGCGGCTGAACAGACTTGATGGCGGACCAGGGTTGGTCGCAAGAGCTTCAGCGGTCGGCGCAGGTTCGGAATCCCGCTGGGACGACTCGTCCGGTGTGGTATCTGGTTCCATAGTGGTCCTCACAAGAAGGCTTCAAATCTGGATCACAGTTGGTCGAGAATATACGCATTCGGCCAGGGAAAACGGCCCAGGTGCGTTGACAAAAAGGCGCACGTAGGCCAGTTTTTTGGCCAAGCATCGATTTGTTTCAGCCCTTCCATCTTCTCGAGACCTCCTATGTCATTGTTGCCTGCCATCGCCCCAACCGGTGACTGGTTGTTGAATCACGCCAGCCTGTCCGGCGCGGCCGCCTCTGACCTGGCCGCCGGAGGAACCAACCCGGCGAAAACGCGCTGTGAGTGGGAGGAGGACGATGAGGAGAACTCCGATCAATCAACGTCCAGCGATGACGATGAAGAAGATGGCGAATCTGCTTCGCCCGCCGTCGAAGAGGAGGTCGAAGACGATGACGATCCGTTCGACGACTTTGACGATGACGATTTCGATGATGACTTCGATGACGACTTCGAAGAGGAACTAGAAGACGACTACGAAATCGAGCCGGACGACAGCGACATGTTTCCGCCAAAACCGAAAGAAGACGACGATGTCAACCCGATCTCCTAACGAGTGTCCCACGGGTGGTTGGCTTCTCGTCTAGGCCTGACGCGTCGTTGAGAGATGCCTGCCAGTCTTGGACTAATGCACTGTTGAGCAGTTAGCCGCAGGCATACAGATCTGTCAGCCAAGTGCGCCTGCGGCTGATTGCTAAACGAAATGCCGCTGGAACTGTTTAACAAAATGCCAACGACGATAACTTGTAAATCGTCGCTAACGTGTGATGGGTTGGATGTTCACTGGTGAGGCGTAAAGTACCGTGACTGGGCCCTGTTCATTGACGATTAGTGGCACGTAGTCGCTGCCGCAAAATGTCCCGGTGGTGGGATCCACGTGTTGCCAGCGACCATCCACCAACACCTCGCACCACACATGGCCCTCCAGTTGATAGATCCAACCCATCACCTGCCGAGCGGGCAAGTCGGCGGCTCGAGCTAGTGTGACCATCACGTCGGCGTAATCCCAGCAGTGGCCAAACTTCTGACGCAGCACTTGCTTGGTACCGTAGCGCGACCCCGTTTTGCCTTCGGTACGAATGTTTTGAGGATCGGAAAACCAAGCCAGCAGCGCTGTCAGCTTTTCCCCGTCCGTGCGCGCCGAGCCGAAGATGCTTTTCGCCAGCCGCTGGATGTCCGCGTCGGCGGCGGGCCATGCGGGTGTGGGCTGCAGCCACTGTGATCGATCCGAACTCCCGCCTGGCGAACTGCCCAAGTTGGTGGAAGTTACGATGGCGTTGACGCGCACCACTGGAAGACCAGCGCGCTGCGGAAGATCCCGAAACGTGAATTCTAGCTGTGTGCCACTATCTGAGGTTTGCTCGAAAGCAGGCATGGGATCAAAGCGCCACTGGCTGGGGTTCTCTCCCAAGCCCAAGCGGCGGACAGCCAACGATCGACCGGGTACGGCTCCTCGAGTCAGCTGGCGGATTTCGCGATCGACTTCGCTGGGATCGTCAGTTTGCTGCCGACGCAGAAACAGGTTGAACAAGTCGTTCCACAACATGGGATCCAATTCCGAAAGAGGCACCGCATCGAACTCCACCTCATACTTGACCGTCTGGGGCAGGATGGGCAGTCGGACACGTGCTTCCGCCGCGAAACGCATTTCGTCAGGCGTACGAGCCACGAATTCAAACACCGTGTTTTCCTTCCGCACCAACCAACGCGTAGACTGTTTGAGTTTCAGTAGTGCTGCGTAAACCGCGTCGGCGTCTTTAGTCGTAGAACAACGCAGTTCGTTGATTTGCAGCTGACGTCGTCCATCCGACAGGAAGTTGTTCGACAGGTAAGTCAGTTCACCTCCCAGACGCTGGCTGAACGTGGCCAGTTGTCTAGCAGGCACAACGACTTGCCGCTCCAGTTTCCATCCGGCCGGCAGGTCGCTGAAGAGCGAGTCTTGATTGGCGGCCGCAACCGCAAGCTTGCCAAACCAGTTTGGCCGCTCGGTCAGCATCCCAACGGCCCACCAGGACAGAAACACCAGTGCAAAGATAGCGACCAGCGCTTGCCAGGGACGGTGCCGCCGTCGGTATTGGTCGGCGGATTGGGCAACGCCCAAACCAAGAGTCATGTTGGCCCTTTCCAAATCTCGTTCAAGCCTTAGCCAGCGCAGCCAACGACAGTCCCGGCACCAGCCCAAGACATACTTGTG
>JANQOL010000611.1 GCA_028289675.1 Pirellulaceae bacterium | reverse complement strand
AGAACAAGGATTCATGCATGTGCCGCTGCTATCCTTGAGCGAATCACTGAAACTTGCCTTCCAGCCACCGAGATTAACAAAGCATGAACAATAGTATTGCTCAACTGCTACTCCAGGGCGTTGCGTTTCTGTTGGTCAGCTGCGGTGCGGTCTGCGCAGAGCAACGACGGCCCAACGTGTTGTTCTTGGCCGTCGACGATATGAACGACTGGATCGGCTGTTTAGGCACAACTCCTCGCGCTATCACACCGAACTTGGATCGACTGGCAGCACGCGGTGTGTGCTTCACGAACGCGCATACTGCTGGAGTCTTTTGTGCACCTAGCCGAGCAGCGATCTTCTCCGGCCAGTACGCCTCCACAACAGGTTGCTACACAACGCCCAACTACTTCGTGGGGCATCCCGAAATAGAGGCCTTGCAAATGAGCTTTGACAAAGCTGGCTATACCACTTGGGGAGCCGGCAAGCTTTTTCATCATCCCGAGGGCGCGATTGATCAGCGAGGCTGGACCGAGTTTTTTCTCCGCAACCAGATCCAGCGCCAATCAGGTTGGTCTCTTGACTCGTGGAGCAGTGAAACTCCGGTTCCGCAGCCTTTCCCAGCGAGCATCTACAACCGGGGCAAGAGATTTAAAGCCGGTTTGTTTTTGGAATGGGGGGCCATTCCGAATGAACGCGAGGAAGCGATGGCGGACACGATTCGCGCTAACTGGGCGGTTGAACAGCTGGCGAAAAAACATGACCGGCCCTTCTTTTTGGCGTGCGGACTATATGCACCGCACTTCCCAAACTACTGCCCACAAAAGTACTTTGACATTTACGATCCAGCCCAGATTGCCATGCCGCCGATGCGCGAAGATGATCTGGAAGACTTACCGCCGAAGATTCGTAAGCAGCGGGAGAACCGCAAGCGACTGCACCACGAAAAACTCGTGCAAATGGGCGCGATGGATGATGCAATCCACGGTTATCTCGCTTGTATCAGCTATGCCGACGCCATGTTGGGACGCGTGCTCGACGCACTGGAATCCAGTCCCTACGCCGACAATACAATAGTCGTCTTGTGGAGTGACCACGGCTATCACCATGGTGAGAAGGGGCAATGGGGTAAACACACACTCTGGGAACGCACGTCGAACGTACCGTTTATCTGGTCCGGGCCCGGCTTGGCCCAGGGAGTGAATTCCGATGTGACGGTCAGTTTGATTGACATCTACCCGACTTTGGTTGAGCTGTGCAACTTGCCACAACCGCATCAGCCGCTAGAAGGCGAGTCTCTGGCTTCGACTCTGCGCGATCCAGCATTGGCCGCAGATCGCCAAGTCTTCTTGCCCTACATGCAGCCCGGCGAATACGCGGTCATTAGTCGAGACTGGCGTTACATTTGTTACGGCGATGATGGCGAAGAGTTGTACGATCTGCGCGAGGATCCAAATGAGTGGCATAACCTGGCCGGACAGCCCGAGTCCGTCGAGGTCATCTCAAGTCTGCGAAAGAGGGCCCCACAAGAGTTTGCCGAACCGGAAGTGAAGCTGAACGCCAGAAAGGACTTGGTCATCGATGGAGGGACCTTCCGCTGGGAAAAGGGCCAAGGAAACTACAAGCCACGTCCGAAGTACCGGCCCTACACAACGTCGGAAGCTCGCTCCTATTGAACAGTGCGGCGCCACTGAAGCCAGGCTGTTCTTTGTTCTTTGAGAACGGCAGCATATGCTGGATCGGTAGCTAGGTTGACGCTTTCATGAGGATCTGTCTGCAGATCAAAGAGCTCTTCCCAACGCGTTTCGCCTTCCTCAATTTGCTCCGGCACCAGATAGCGCGCGTACTTCCATCTCTGATCGCGAACGCCCTCGCTGGGCACAATACGCCCGTCAGCTGTGAACCAGTGCTCATAGAAAAACGACGTACGCCACTGCTGGGGACTCTCACCGGCGACGAGCGGCTTCAATGAGACGCCCTGCATTGCCTCTGGTGGTTGGACGCCCGCGATGTCCAAAATGGTCGGTGCCATGTCGATGCCCAATGCCATCTCGGATCGACGCAACATTCTCGCTTCACGATTGGGAGCGTAGATGACCAGCGGAACGCGAATAGAAATGTCGTGCGGCGTCCATTTTCCGGCGAAACCGTACTCGCCCAAAAAGAACCCGTGATCCGAAGTAAAGACAATAACTGTGTTTTGTTCGAAGCCAAGCTGGCGGAGTGTCTCGCGTATCCGCCCAACAACCGTGTCTACGCCAGTGATCAAGCGGTAGTAGTCCTTGACCGACTGCTGGTATCGAGCGGGCGACCGAAAGCGAACCGCCCAGCGGTCACGATTCATACTATTCTTGAGAAAGTCTGGCATTCGGTCATGGTACTCGGCTCCGGACGTAAAGGGCTGCGGAATAGTCACTTCCCGGTAGAGCTCAGCGAACGCTTTGTCCGAAGGGAATTGATCGGAGAGGATGTCCTTCGAATCCTGACAGTGCGGCGCTTTGAAGCTAATGGACAGGTGGAATGGCTGATTGGCGTCGCAGCCTGCCAAGAACTCCAATGCCTGATCTCCCATCTGCGCCGTAAGATGACGGCCCTGCTTCTCCTTGACATCTCCTTCAAAGTAACGACTCTGTCCGGGAAAGCCGCGATTGAAATCCAGTATCGAATCGGCTGCCTTGGGATTACCGACACCCCACTTGCCGATGAAGCCCGTTCGATACCCGGCTGCCTTTAGTTGCCCGAGGTAGGTGGCTGATAGCTGTTCCGGAGTCAAGTTGACGCCAAAGTCCCAGATGCCATGTCGGGCCGCGTACTGCCCGGTCAAAACGCAAGCTCGGCTGGTCATGCATATCGCGGTCGTGACAAACGCATTGTCAAAGACCACGCCCTCTCTCGCCATCGCGTCGATGTTGGGAGTGTGAATGACCGGGTTGCCCATACACCCCAGTGCGTCCGCGCGTTGGTCATCGGTCATCAAGTAGATGATGTTGGGGCGATCCGCGCCACGCGCCGCCAAATTGGTGGCCACCAGGATGGTTATCGTTGCCGCGATTAATCTGTGCATGAGCCGGTTCTCCGGGACCAAGTTTTCTGCTTACGGGTGTACTATTGAGCAACGGTTCGTCGGTGACGCCTCGGTCAGGGAGCTTTCAAGACGGCGGCCGCATTACCATTCGTCGGCGGACTCAATGCTGCGGTAGTCGACACCATTCGTGCGTCTCCGATTTGCTCGCCTCGGTCGATGTCAAACCAGCGTAACTGATACTGCTCCGCCAAATCTGTGGTGTTCAACTTCACCGCGCGCTGCTGCTGATCGGTGCCTTTAGCTGGGAAATAGATGACCAGCTTTGTACGCTGCGAGTTGGCGGCAAGATAGGCTTCGTTTTCTGATCTCTCTCGCAAGAGTTGATTCGCTGCGTTGATTTCCCACATGGGTATCTGTTGTTCGACCAGTCTAGCGGCTCGGATGCAAGCTGCCGCTTTGTCGCTGATTCCTAGTCCCGAGTCGGGGCGATGGAATCGAATGGACGCCGCCCCGGCCAACAAGTGCCGCCAAAACCGCTCGATCGCATCTTGATCTGAGTGGCCAAATTTGTTGCCGTCGGCACCATACGTCTTGGTTGTGTTCATCGGCCTTGGTTGCTTGCTCAAGTACTGCCGGACGAACAAGAAGTTATCCCAGTGCGGCTCGCCAGAGTTTTGATTGTTCTGTGAGACGTCCACATAGTCGTACAGTTCCGGGTGATCGAATGTTTGGCGATGTCGTTCTGCCTTCAAGTCCCAGTCATCCCACATTTCGGTGATCATGACTGTCTTGTTTGCCTTGGCCGCCGCGGACCGGATGTACTTTGTCCAATGCTGCGCCCACTCGGCTTGGGCCTTGGTTTCGTTGTCGATGCAATACAGAACATGGTCGTATTTCAGGGATACCGACAGCAGCTTGTCGACAAAACGTTCTTGATAACGCAGCACTATCGTGTTGTTCCTCTGCTGGGGCGTTGTGTAGAAAAACGGCTGCCGATTGGCTCCCGGATGATCTGGATACCGAGCCGCGAAGGTCGACTCTTGAAACGTGTAGTTGACGTTGTTCTGCGGGTTGTATGGATGCTTCTTTTCCCAACGGTACGGATCATTCTTGCGAACGTCGGTGAAATCGAATCGGTCCCACACTTCGATTTGCACTACGATCTGGCGTTTGGCTGTTTCTCGCAACAGCGTCTCAAACCGATGCCAGTACTCCGGATTCCATTGTTCGAGATCGTACTTGCCGTTCTTCAGACGCAAAAACGGGTAGACTTCAAAACCTCCATCCTGCCGGTCGCTCATCGTATTGCGAATCACATTTCCTCCAGCGCTCACAATCCGATCTAGCTGGGGAATCAAACGCTCAACAGGCCACTGAAAAAGATTGTCGTCGTCGCTGCCACCTAGCAGCAAAACCGGTTGACCATCGAACGACCAATACCATTTGTTGTCCGGCCAAGGTTTCAAGCTGGGGTCACCGGCTGCAGCCAGCTGCAGTCCGCTAAACAACAAGCAGGCCAAAACGAGCGTCCAGAAGCCGTTGCGATTGAGAAACTGTTCGTACATGGGGCCGCCGCTGAAATCTTGAGTGCAGTGTGAATAGCAAACGAATGAGACCAATGTCGGAGATTTGACCCGCACTGCCTAGTACGCTGTCGTGATGCGCCAGATATCGGCTCGCTGCGAGACGCCCAATGTTATACTCGAAGGCAGGGTTATACTCGAAGATCGGCAGTGCATCGTCGGACGGTCACTCGTCGGTGGCATCGTTCGCTTGCTTTTCTCGTTGGTTTGGGACGACGATTCTCCATGCGTAATCTTCTGTTGGCCAGCCTGTGGTTTTTCAGTCAGGCATTCGCTGTGTGCGCAATGCAGACAGGCATACTGCGAACATGCGCGGCGCAGACAACCGCTAGCGAAACTGATACGGGCGAGCAGCCTGAAGAAGAGCAGCCGTATTGGTACCAGCCGGGGCATCCCATCAATCCGGCAGAAGCGATGAGTATTTCCAGTTTGGATGGATTTGAGGTCGACAAGTACTACGACATTCCATCGCAGTATGGATCTTGGACGGCAATAACGACGGACGATCGCGGACGTTTGATTTGCGCTGCACAGCATCAACCCGGATTGTATCGGTTGACTATCGGCGCTGAGAACGCGAACAATTCGCAGCCGGTTGTCGAACGGCTGGGTGGCACCGCGGAGCACATGGGCTGGTGCCATGGATTGTTACATGCCTTCGATTCGTTGTACGTAACCGTTGGCGAAGAGAATGAAACGACGGAAGCTGGACTATATCGGTTGACCGATTCAGATGGCGATGACCAGTACGATACCGTCGAGAGAATCCTTGCCACTGACTCCCATGGCGAACATGGGGCCCACAACGTGGTCGTGGGGCCCGACAATGAA
>JANQOL010000606.1 GCA_028289675.1 Pirellulaceae bacterium | reverse complement strand
CGCAATCACGGGTCCCCGCAAGAAGCTGCAAAATCGTCCACCCGTGAAGCACCGAATCAGGATCATCACGTAACCCCCAATCAATTGTTTGGTCCTCGCCCGCCGCCTATTAGACCTTGTCGCATGACAGTTGTCACGCATTTTGACAGGGTGAGGACTCTTCCGGCACCAGTGTAGGCCGGACCAAGCGAAGCGCCGTTCCGGCACGTTCGTGTAGCACGTCCGAACATTCAGCCATCGCGAGACGGCGGATCGTGCCTATACCGGTTCGCCCCAATCACCTTCTTCGACGCACTTCGGAGCGATCCGTCCCCAATCCGCTTCGTACTGTCCCAGCCGCACAAATCTGTGAAAGGAAGACCATGGCCAATCGGCGACACGATCCACAAGTTGGTGTTTGCGCGGATTCCTGTGAACGTAGTCTGCACAACGTTCGAGATCGGCTTCGTCACGAACGGCATGTTCCCAAAACCTTGGTTGCCAGATTCCGCGTTCACCGCGCTGGCGCTGAGATTGCGTGACTGGCGCTTCTGGCAGGCCCGCAGCCAGCCACTGATCGCTGAACTCAGCCTTGATTTGCTTCATTCGCAGCGAGTACTGGTGGTCATTAGTGGGTAACTGCATCACGAGATGCCAATGATCGGGTAGCAGGACATTGGCTACGACCGTGAAAGGATGTCGCCCTTGTACCGACTTGATTGCATTCCGCAAAAACAATCGACCATCCTCAGTGGTAAGGATCGGGCGGCGCGCGTAGGTGACCACAGTAAAGAAGAATGTGCCACCCGCAACAAACCATCGCCGGTAATCAGACATCCTTGGGCTCTATAGTGCGCTTGACCGTGCAAGCCGCACCTGGCAAATGAAGTATAGTCAGTTAAATGATTGGATAGTGCTGTGAGTTCGTCTCATGTGCCGGAACGGCGCTTCGCTCGGTCTGATTCGATGAAAGAGTTGCGTTTAGAGAAAAGTAGGGTTCTCCTGGTTTGTATTAACCCGGCGTAGCGGATGCTCGCCAATGACCCAGGAGAACCCAAGTATGTTGTATCTCGGCATCGACCAACACAGCAAGCAGATTACCGTGAGTGTTCGCAATCAATCCGGCCAGGTAATTCTACGCCGGCAAGTGAGCACGCGGCCCGAAAAGATTCAGACGTTTTTCGACCAGTTGCAAGAACAAGACTGCGATTTTATGGCCATCCTCGAAGTGTGCGGTTTTAACGATTGGCTGATCGCCTGTTTGCAGGAGCGCGGCTGTCGCGAGATCGTGCTGATTCAGCCCGAGAAAACCTCCAAAAAGAAAACCGACCGGCGAGACGCCAACCAACTGGGAGAGTGGCTGTGGCTCAATCGAGACCGACTGGCGGAAGGATCGCGTCCCGCCGGCCTCCGCCGGGTTTACATTCCCACACCCCGAGAAGCGGCCGATCGCGAGATCACCGCGATGCGAAAACGGCTCGCGCAGCAGCGAACACGAACACTGAACAAGATCCAGAGAATCCTGCATCGGCACAACTTGATGTGGGACTATCCCACCAAGACGTTTCAGACCGAAAAGGGCCGCCGCTGGCTGGTGGCGTTGGAACTGCCCGCCGCCGAACGTCTGGAAATGGACTTGTTGCTGGCTCAATGGAAACTCTGGGAAGAACAGCTCACGCGCGTTGACCAGGAGATTGTCGAGCGTGCTCTTGTCAAGCCGGAAGGCGAGATCGTCAGCGACGCCGAACGGTTGTGCTACATTCCCGGTTTAAGTCACTACGGCGCGTTGGCGTTAACGAGCCGAATCGGTCCCATCGAACGCTTTCCAGGTCCTCGCAGTTTGAGCAACTTCTTCGGGCTCACGCCCGGCTGTCGCAACAGCGGCAACAAGACGCACCGCCTGGGCGCGATCACCAAGCAAGGCAGCGGCATGGCCCGTTTCATTCTCGGCCAGGCGGTGATCCATGTGTTGAAGAAGGATCGCCTGATGCGGTCCTGGTACCGGCGGATCAAAGGTCGCCGTGGGACCAAGATCGCTCGGGTGGCGGTCATGCGGCGGTTGGCCACCATCATTTGGCACATGCTGACTTACCAAGAAGCCTATTATGTCGGAGGTCCGCCTCGGTTGCGGCGGCCGGACGACAGCCTGCCGGACAACAGCCTGCCGGACAACGACCCTCGCTCCGGCTCCACAAAAGGAACTCAGAAAACTCCGCGCGTGTCGCTTTCATGACATGAATCTTGAATAGGTCGTCGTGACTGGCCCCCCGTTCCTTTCGTCTTCGCCCTCGTCCGGCCCGCGAAAGGGTGAGGCCGAAGCGATGGCGAAGACGAAAGGAACTCCCCCAACCCCGAGGACTGATCAGCAGCAACAAAACATATCCACACAAATAAACAGGTCCACGATGGTTGCGTGACGGTTGCTTCGGTCTCCGTTGGAGCTTTCCACGAGAGACCCCCGTGGCCTTGGTTCAGTCTGCGTAGGCCGGTTGATTCGGCGCGTCCCCTGGGGCGAGCCGCTCTACGATGGTCTGATTGAGACGAACCCAGGACCCACGGGGCGGTCGCAGAACGAATAATTCCGTGTCGACACGATGTGTCGAACGACTCTCGCAAGACGGGAGCGGATCCACGAAGTGGATGGATCGGGGAGCAATCGGCAAAGCAAAAGAACGCTTGCGATCGAACCCGAGAAAGAACCGTGAAACAACTTAAACAACCATCCAACCCACACGAAAGTCAAAAACACAGCCAACCTGTGTGCGCTACCTCAACGCACCAACCGATGAAAAACCCAGTAGAAAACCCATTGACAATTCAAACTCTTTCAGGGACGGCCTGCCGGAGCACGGATTCCACAGACACTCGATCCGGGCTCCGGCCTGTGGAGCACGGATTTCAGAAGACACTCGATCCGGGCTACCGCCTGTCCGATCACGGATTCCAGAAGACACTCCATTCAGGCTACCGACTGCTTGAGCACGTATTCCACAAATGCCGAATCCAGCGGACGGCCTGCCGGAGCACGGATTCCAGAAGACATGCATCCGGTGTTCA
>JANQOL010000601.1 GCA_028289675.1 Pirellulaceae bacterium | reverse complement strand
TTTCCGACAGCGTTGACAACTGGGCCGGATCGGCGGGCCCTTCCTGCGAACCAAACGGTTCCGAGCTCAAGTTTCCGGCGGTTGGCCTCTCGCCAGGTGGCAGTTGGATTCCGTTGCCACCCGAACGGGATCCTCCGGTTGGCAGTTGCCTTTCCTGCGCATAGCGTTCCAGCAACTGCCTCGCTTGAGCCGGTAGTTGACCATCAGAGAAACCCGAGTTGTCGAGGGCCCGCTGAATCCACTTGGGATCGATGTTGGATAGGTCGATCGGAGATTGGTCTGCGGGGACTTGGCTTGCATCGGAGCCAGGGTTGCCGCCGTCAGATAGATCCTTGAGCGCTTGCTGGACGGCTTGCAACTGTTCTGGAGTCAAGTCCATGGGCGGCAAGGAATCTGACTCATTCACGAGTGACTTTAGTGCTTGCAGCAACTCAGCTTGCTTGGCTGGATCAACACCCTGTTTGACCTGCGGCATCGGCAGCCACCGCTGCGTGGCGTGTCCCCGAAATCGTCCTTGGGCGCCGCTGCCCTCATTTGATTGCGGCGCGGCCACCAGACACAGCGCGTTGCAAATCCAGGCGGCCAGCAGCAGCTGCCGCCCACATTTCAAAATGGATGCGAGTTGAGCAATTCGAATTGCGGTGATCACAGTTCTCTCTGCCAAAAAAACTGCCCCTGGAACGCTGCGGGAGACGTGCGCGAATGGATACTTGTGCTTACCAACGGACACTGCAGCACCGACCGCAAATCGCGACCGAGTGCAATACTATCCTACAGAAAGGTCCTACGCTTGGCGAACGAAGAGGTTCCCAATTCCAAAGCAGCACGCCCTGTTTTCGATGAAATCAGCGCAATATTTGCAATTCTTGCGGAGGCCACTTGGGGAAATCTGCTTGCCGAACACTACTCGTGTTACAGATTCGTTTAGCCGCGTCTGTTCATTGTTGCGCAATGCTTAGCAGTCAGCCGCAGACGTGCAGAGCCGTACAGATTTGCGAGCCAAGTACGCCCACGGCTGACTGCTAAGCGAAATCAGACGGGGTAGGCCGGCGTTGTTGAAGCCCGTCGGGACGTCAGCCGTCGACGGGACAGATGGCTATTCAAACAGACTGGAGGCCCATCACGCAAAAGCATAGACGGCCGCACAGCCGTGGTGACGTGCGCGGTCAGATGGCGAGACTATTGAGTGGGGGCGGTGCCCTCAGGCAGTCGTGGAGCTGGTACCGAAGTGGTCATGGCTCGCACGATGGCGGTTTGGTACACGCCAGAGGAACCTGGAGCGTCTTGGTTGGTCAAGTAGATAGACGGCAGTGGGCCGACCGGCACGACTTCGGACACAGCTAACTGCACGGACTCAATCCGCTTGGCGGTATGTTCTGGCGAGTCACCTTGCAATACGAAGACGACGCGGCGATTCTGCGGAGCACGCTTGACGATCCAATGCGCGTGAGCTCGGCCCGATTCGGTCAGGCAGTGGGTGTTGGGATCGAACATGGCCGTTCCCAATGTGTTGTGCAGACGCCAACCGTTGTTGCGTTGCACGTCAAAGTAGCTCAGGACAGAAGTAGTATCCATGGCTCGAAAAGGTGTCGGCCAACGCTTGTTGCGGTAGAAATCGTAGTGGAACGATTGGCAAAATCCTCGATCAGTGCCGCAAGGTTGTTGGGCTAGCGAAACACCCGAAGAGGCCGCAGTCAGAATCAGACTTAGTGCCACAAAGCGAATTCGGCTCATCTTGGGGCATTCCTTTGCAATCAAGAATGGTGTGTGTGACGGACGTTTCGACTGCCAACAACAAGCACGCGATTGATTCGCACCGTCGCGGCGAACAGTCACCATCAACAGCAAAGCCTGTGATGGTCATTCCGTACCTGTCGGTTACATCGGGCCGATGGCTGCAGCAACTGAGCCTTGGTTGCGGTTGTCTGCAAAGTCGATGTCAACTTACCTAGCTTGAACGCTAGCAATGCATCGTTGGCGAAGTTAGTGAGTTGCGCGACTCGTACTAGTCAGTTGGCTCGGCATTGAGTTGCTCCAGCGCAATGGCCTCTCCGGGCAGCAAACTGGGAATGCCAGACTGCATGGGAAAGAACCAGGTCTGAGATTGATTGACTAGACCGTCGTCGAAGGGTTCTATGTGAACCGCTCCCGCTCGATTCACGAGTTGTTGCTTGGCCGCCAGTTTCCGCAGCAGCTCCATGGTCTGTGGCCGGCAAGTTTCCAAGGGTTCGTAAGTGATGGGGCATCGCAGTACGTCGAGCAACCACGTTGGCTGGCTCGGCGACGGGCTGGCGCTGGAGGAATCTGGCATGGACGAAGCACTTCCAAAATGTCAGCGAACAAAAAGATGCCGGCGAACCCAGGTACAGACTCAGGGTAAATCTTGGGCAATCTCCAGCAGCATGTCCGGCACTTGTTGCTGAAGCGGTTGTAGTTCAGCTAGGCGGCTCGGCGTTACGAACACGCGAACTCGTTTCACCAGGTTATCAAACTGTTGCGTGGCTAACGCCGAGACGACGGGCGACAGCGCTTCCAAGGCCACGAACTGGTCGGCCGCGGTTCGGACTTGCAATTGAAATTGCACTTCCAGTTTGGCGGGAGGAGCGTCGACCAGCACGTCGGTGGGCAGCAGCGGCGCTGCCGTTTGCTGACTTAGCCGTTCGGCCAGTCGTTCCGCCACCACCACTAGATCGGCGTACGAACGACCAGCCAAAGCTCGATGGACGGCGGGGTCTTGCTTGAAATGGTGTTGTGTTAGCCGCTTGTACAACGTCCTCTGAGGTCCACCAACGGCTGCCAACAGGACCGACAACTCGGGACGTTCCCTTGGGCCAGACGAACGCAGATGCTGTTCAAAATCACCGTCGCTCATACGCACCCACTGCTCGGGCAATTCCCTTTGGCGCACCGCGGGTAGGCTTCGAGTTTGTTCGTAGATCAGTCGCTGCAGCATAGCTGTGGAACTGCGCACCGTATGGTGCCAGTAAACTTCGCTGAACATGACATAACGGGCAAACACCATCATCTCGGCAGCTGTCTTGC
>JANQOL010000590.1 GCA_028289675.1 Pirellulaceae bacterium | reverse complement strand
CCGTTCGATCCCGCAACACCACTTGCATCCGCCTGGTTGGCGTGAAGCATGGGGGTGCCTGAGGGGCCGCTTGAGTCCACTGGTGTGCTGGCTAGGTATTGTTCCGCGATTTCACGCGGCAAGTCGTCGAGGGTAATCTCGTTTCCGTCCGCTAGAATGGTCGCGCGTTGCAGCGCATTGATCAATTCCCGAACATTACCCGGCCAACGGTAGGCGGTGAGCGCGGCTCTGGCCTCGACGTCCACGCGCCATGGCTGCTCCACAAAATGGTCAACCAGCAACTCGATGTCCCCCGGGCGCTCGCGCAACGGCGGCAAAGAAATGGGCAGCACGTTGACGCGATAGAACAGGTCCTCGCGAAACTTGCCGCCGCGTACATCGTCCGCCAGATTGCGATTGGTGGCCGCGATGATGCGGACTCGAACCCGCCGTTCTTTGTGCGACCCGATGCGCCGCATCGAGCCGTCCTCCAACACTCGCAACAGCTTCGGCTGCAAGGCCAAAGGCATTTCGCCCAACTCGTCGATAAACAGGGTTCCTCCGTCAGCAACCTCGAATAGCCCGGGTTTCTCGGAGGTAGCGCCGGTAAATGCTCCCTTTTGGTGCCCGAACAATTCACTTTCAACCAACTGCTGCGGCAGGGCGGCACAGTTGATGGTGACAAAGGGCTGCGCGGCCAGTTGGCTGGCCTGCTGAATGGCCTTGGCAACCACTTCTTTGCCGGTACCGCTTTCGCCCGTAATGAGCACGGGCTTGTCGGTCGGCGCCACGCGGCTGATCAGTTTGGACACTTGCGCCATCGCGGTTGAATTGCCAATCAACTTGGGGCTGGAACTGGTCCGAGAGATGATTGTTTTCAGCTGTTGATTCTCGCGACGCAGTCTCCCGCGTTCTTGAGCCAGTCGGCAATGATGTTCCAAATCGCCCAGCGGACAGGGTTTGGTCAGGTAGTCGCAGGCATCCATCTTCATCGCCTGGACCGCGGTCTCAATCGATCCTTGCCCGGTCAGGATGATGACCTCCATATCGATTCCGTCTTGGCGAATTCGCTGCAGCAGCTCGATGCCGGTCATGCCGGGCATGTTCATGTCGAAAACGCCAACGTCAAAATGGTGCCGATCCGCCAAACTGAGTGCTTCGGCACCACTGGCGGCAGCGGACACCTGATGTCCCTTGCGCTGCATCCAGCGGGCACTGGAGTCGCGAAAATCCGCGTCGTCTTCGACGATCAGCAATGATAGTGGTCGATCTGTCACAAACCTTTTCCTGTGCGGTGAACTATCGGCCGGAATTGGCGGGCTTACCCGCGTGCACGTCCGATACCAAAGTCCGAGAGCCACCAACGGGACGAAAAGTGTGCCGCTCAGTCACAAACTTGCGGCCCAACATCCTATTATGTGCGAAATCGCACGCATTTGGACAGTGAACGCCGTGGCCGCCGACCGCTTTCGGGAACTGCTACCCGGGCGGTCCGCGTCAGTTATCTCAGACCATCAGATACTGCCGAGCAGTCAGGAATTGCTGCACAGCGAGTCATCGCAGCCTGGCCGGTCAGCGCCGCCCCAATCAACTTTTCTCAGGAGACAGTGCGTATGTGTTGTTTCGCCCAGCCAGTTACGGCCGTCGGTCGCACTCAGATTTTTGCCCGACTCAGCGGAAGGGGAACTCAGTATCTCGTGTATCAGATGCAATACGATTCACCCACCAGGAACGCGATGATTTTGCCGATTCCCACCGTCGTGAAGGCGGCGGACGACGCCGTCCAGTTCGTCAACATGAACAAGTACGATCGCTTCTTTCGCGATTTGCGGGCCGCTTTTCCCGAACCAACTCCACCCAGCTTCAATAGTAAGACCAACGCACGGGCGGGCTCCGACACTGGGGCCGCTCCGCTGCTAGTGCACCAAGTCGGCAACTTTACGGCCTCGTTTGTGCCGACACAGCAAGATTTCTCACGACTCGACCCCCAGTTTGTGATTTCAGCGGACACCTGGGCCAAGATTCCCAAGTACCAAGACTATGGATTCGTCGTCTTCCAATTGGAACAACTCCGCGGCGAACCTCACCCGATGGCTTTCGAGTTTCCAACACGCGAGCCGGATCAGCTGTTCTTCCCGACGGTGCACATCCACGACGGTGAAGTGCACGAGCGCGAAGACTTTGACCACACGCTGTACTGCCAACACGCCGCCTTCGACAACGTGGTCGGCAAATACACCAGGCGATCAGACGCGGCCACCGGCTTGACCCGCTCCAAGACAACAGGCGGAGACACCGTGGACGTGCAACGTGCCGCAGGCGTCGTCAATGAGAACTTACTCATTCATCGGAAGAATCTGCAAGGCCGCTTGGTCAACCAGGATGTACTGATCGCGGCCAAGGGTGATCCCCTTCGGTTGACTCGCTCGCCCTATTGGCTCGGCGCTCCCTTGCTGGGCATCGCTTTGGCAGCCTGGCCCGTCGGCTGGCTCATCCGCCGTCGCATGCGCTTGGCCGCCGGAGACAAGTTCGCCGGAGAAAAGGCCGCTGAAGAAACAGCCAGCGCGCCAACTTCCACGGAGCGGCCGCCCGCCTGACATCCGACCTGCGAACAGCCATCCGGGAGTGACCAACGTTGCGATACAATGGATCGGTAGTCGAATGAGGCAATTGATCCGAGTACCAGTTCAAAACCAAATGCAAGATGAACATTGAAACACCGAATCTGACACTGGTTTTGGAGTCCCTCGAAGACGCGCGGGCTGGTGTGGAAGCGATGCCCGCGGATGTCAAAGCGCAATTGTCCTCGGACTGGTTAACTCTCCTCGCTTCGGCCAAGTCAGCGGATCCTTGGATCGTAGGCTTCCACATGATACGAACCGACGACCAAGTCACTGTCGGACAATGTGGCTTCAAAGGTCCGCCAACACCTGAAGGCGTCGTTGAAATCGCATACGCGGTGGAACCCGAGCAACAAGGCAATGGATATGCTACCGAAGCGGCCCGAGCTCTGGTCGACTATGCGTTTCTGAATGACGACGTAGTGCTCGTTCGGGCACACACGCTCCCGGAGACCAACGCCTCAACTCGTGTTCTTGCCAAATGTGGATTTGATCATCGCGGGGAGGTTGTCGATCCCGAAGACGGACCGGTCTGGCGTTGGGAAAAGACCGGCAACACGCCGTAGAGGTCTGCATGTGTCTCGTCGAGAGGCTGCTCACCGTCGGTCAGATTGGGATGCTAAAGCGCTTTCAGATTGCATCTGCCATCCAATCCATGGGAATTGGATCCAGAATGAAAAATAGAAGAACGTTAGGTACCAGTAAGGCACGACGAAACCGATCCCCAACTGTTTGTAGATAGCTAACAAAAAGTAATCATAGACAAACAGCGGCAGCGTGAGATAGAGCGCCAACCAGCAAGAATTCGCCAAGTGGCGACCATCATCCCAGTACACCTGAAGGGTATAGCGGGTGATGGGAAAATAGAGGATGGTCACCAACACGACGATGGTGATTTTGGCCCACAAATACCATTGCTGGTAGTATTCGGGCAGTCCAATCAGGTAGAACGTCAGCCAGGTAACAAAGCTGTACACCAGCAGCTGAAAGTGTTTCTTTACCGTCATACCTAGAGTATTTTACTTTTGATGTGGCCTATTCTCGACGGAATGAGCAACCAGTGCGTTGATGACGCAGGCGATATGTCCGCGCAGCTCGCACTAGGTTGCCGCAAAGCGAGTGTGCTGGTTGGACTGCAGACAACTCCACCTGGCTTTGTCATGCGAAACCAAAACTTCGTCAAGGGCCGGTCCGAAATAACATCGATCCACGAGACCGCGCCAGCAGCGTGTCTTCCTCTTCCGCAGCGAGATCCGGCAATACAACCTGATGCATGTCGACTTGCCCCAGCAGCGAATTGACGACGATATCGAGGGGTTCGGCGAAGATCGCCGGGATGTCGCGTTCCCCAACACCGCCGACCGAAAATGCAAGACACTCGTCCGGCGGATCGAACCGCGCTTCCACGCCCGCCTTGTTTCCCCGCGCGTCAACTCGGTACCAACCCAACTGCGGCAGGTGAATTGCATTCAGCCCGTGCAAGCAGTATTGGATTGGGCCTTCATCGCAGATCAGACGTTGATAACAGAAGCCAACTGGTATTCCGTTAGCCCGTAGCAAGGCTGCCAGCAGATGGCTTTTCGCGAAACATAGGCCGGCGCCAACGGATAGTACATCCGATGCTCGGCAAGTGACCTCCGTTCGCCCGACATCCAGGGAGTGTTCGATTTCGTCGCGAACCCAATCAAAAGTCAAGCGAGCCAACTCCAATTCGGAGTCGCTCCGCTGCTGGAGTTCCTCCGCCAGCTGCCGAATCGGAGCGGCCCCCCAATCAATCACCTCCGTGCGGCGTAGAAACGGATTCAAGTCGGCGTCAGGCATACGGCGAACTGGCGTTCAATTTGGAGTCGGGTAGGGATCACGGATCGGAATTCGTCATCAAGTTGCACACTGTTCGACGGGAATGAACCATCCCGCCGTCGCAACCTCGCACCTAAACAGTTTACTTTCGATGTGCCCGCTATCGACCGCCCGACCAGACTGACCTGCTCCCAAAAAACGGATTCGTTCTAAGTGAGAGAAATTGGATAGAATCTGGCCATCATTCCGAGGAGAAGATGACCATGAAGAAGTCTCGATTTACCAACGAGCAGATCGCGTTTGCTTCGAAGCAGGCAGAGATGGGAACGCCCGTCAATGAGATCTGCCGGAAGATGGGAGTCAGTGAACCAACTTTCTATCGTTGGAAGAAGAAGTTCGATGGCCTGGGAGTGGCCGAAGTACGCGTGTGATGAGCCGAACGCTCCGACGCTGGAATTTGCCCGCTGCTTGATTGCCCACATTCATCTTGCCGGACCACTGCAAACTCGTTCAGTCAAATCTCCGTGCGCTGAGTCAATCCGCTGTTAGCACTATTGATCCCGGATCCTTTTCAGCAGCTAAAACTGGTCACAATTGTGTCTCGGCTTTCGGTACGCCGATATGAATCGGGCGAGACTGAAACTTGGGGCATTTGCCAAGAGCCGTTATGATCAGTGGAGCTTCAACTTTCCCATGTCCTGCATTGTTGTTTAAGTCATCGAAAGGTTTGCTGAGATGCTTTTTGGTTGGGGAAAAGCGAAGCCGCCTTTGACAGCGTCTCGACGAGCTCAGATCGAGCTTAGATTGCGGAATTTGCTGAGCCATTTCTCGATAACTGAAGTCCGTCAACGTGAGGTGATCACGGACGTGGGGCAGTTACTCAGTGGGCCTGCAGGTGAGCCGCCGAGTTTGAGTGCGACAACGGATCGTCTCGCTAAGCTCTTCGACGTTTCACCGGAGGGTGTCACTCCGGAAGTCGCTGATGGCTGCGGGACATCATGCGGCTGTGGCCCAAACGCCTCTGCTGATGAAGAGCATAAAGTCGTCGCTAGTCTGGCGACTCAGGTGTCGGCGCTTCGTCTCAAAAACGAGGTGCAGCCTGGGGATGCAATCAATTGCGACGACCCATGGTACGCCGAATTGGGAGCATTCTGTTTTGGATTGGGCCCAGTCATGGTGAACCGGCCGCTGAGAATGCAGTCGCAAGAAAACAGTGGCTTCACCCAATCAGGTCACTTTATCGGGCTGTTGACTCCTGCGGATATGGGTTATGCGTTGGCTCTGCTTTGCCACGCGACCGGCGACAATGGTGCGGGCTGCGCGAATAGCTTGCGAAGCGAAGCGAAGAACGTGTTCACTGCAGGCATGAAGACCATGGGCAGTCCACATACGATGGTCATTGATGCCGCATCCGTCCCCAATGCAAACAGTACTCTGGATGAATTGTTGCAGCAGATTGAATCGTCCGATCCCACGTTTCAATACCTGGCTTCAGAAGTTCTTTCCCAACGAAACGAATCTCGTCGACAGTTTGTTCAGCCTTTGTGTGGGCTCTTGCGAGTTAAAGACGAGTTGCAGATTGTTACGGCGGCCGCTTGTTTGGGCTCAATAGGTGCAGAAGCCATCGATGCCAAGGCGGATTTGGAAAGTCTGCTGTCTCATCGAGTGGATGCGATCGTCGGAACCGCCGTGATGTCACTGCTTGCAATCGAAACCAATCCGATCGCATTTGAAACCGTCGGCGAAACCATGGAAAATCGCTGGAGCCTGGTCTTGCCACTAGCATCGATGCTGGCGAGTTACGGGCATGCCGCAGCGCCCGCTGCTCCGTCTGTTTGCCGATGTCTGCTGAAGGCGATGCGGCAAGCAGAAGACCATACGACAGAAACGCTGGCCGCTTGCCTGGGCACTATTCATCCTGCCCCCAACGAATTGCTTAAGGAGACGGTGAACAGCCCTGAGTTGCACGATTGGGCAATGCAGTATCTCGCGTCTCTTGAATCAGCCGAAGAGGATTCTAAAGCGATTGCTGCCGCCACTTCTCTGCCGATCTTGGGAACTCGTTGAAGCACAACCGTCGTTGGTGCTTTTGTTCTTCTTCCCCTAGTCGTCTAAAGCAACTAACACGAGCTGGAAGAATCTGCTTTTCGACAGAAAATTAAGGCAGCTCCTTCAGCTGCTGAGGCTCCTTCAGGATGACGTCAAATGCGGAGTTGCAACCCAGATTGAAACTTTGATTTGCCCTGGGTCTTACACCGCCCGTATGGATTCGCGGGGGACAGACAAGTAGAATCCTGGGAGCGCTTAGTCACTACACATCGCGTAGTCACTTCAGGACATGCGGACCCAGGTCGTGTCTGCGCGACTGGATAAGCCATCTTTGAAATTTGGACTGCCCTGTTCTTTCCTGAAATCCAACTCGCTACACCGACGAAACGATCGATGCCCAAAAAAACAGCTTTCGCAAGTACCATGTCCTTGCTGCTCGTAGCAATGATTTCGAGCGTCCCATCGTTCGCGCAAGTTTCGAGCAATCCTCTTCTACAGACGTGGGATACTCCCTTTGGAGCCCCACCTTTCGATCGCATCGAAACAGAGGACTTTGAGCCTGCGTTCCAAGTTGCGATGCAACGGCATCTCGCGGAGATCGACGCGATCTGCTCGAACACAGCTCCCCCAACTTTCGACAACACGATCTCGGCCTTCGAGATCGCCGGCGAGGACCTGAGCCGAGTTCAGCGAACGTTCTCAGCACTCACCTCATCTGCAACGAACGACGAAATACGTGAAATCCAAAGTCGTCTGGCGCCGCTTCTGGCGGCACACTCTTCCAAGATCAGTTTGAATGCGGATCTTTTTGCTCGCATTGATGACCTTTACGAGAGACGTGCCTCCCTGGGCCTCGACCAGGAGAGTGCGAGAGTCTTGG
>JANQOL010000585.1 GCA_028289675.1 Pirellulaceae bacterium | reverse complement strand
ATTCGCAGCCAAGGTGCAATGAAGGGCATCTTGTCGACCACCGATTTGTCGGCGGATTCCCTGGTTGCTAAAGCACGGCAAAGTCCTGGTCTGGTGGGCCGCGACCTGGTTCGAGAGGTCGTGCCCTCGGAAACCAGAGTTTGGGACGAAGCTCTATATCGTCTAGAACCCGACACCTCGTCGCCACGCCCGAGCACAGACCAGCGCCCCCACGTCGTGTGCCTTGATTTCGGCATGAAGTGGAACATCGCCCGCCATCTGTTTGAGCAAGGCAATCGCGTGACGATCCTGCCCGGCACCTCCACCGCGCAACAAGTTTTGGATCAAGCCCCAGATGGCATCTTTCTGTCCAACGGTCCCGGAGACCCCGAGCCCCTGGAGTATGCGATTGCGACGATCGCCGAGCTGTTGAATCAGCGGCCCGTTTTCGGTATCTGCCTGGGACACCAATTGCTCAGCCTGGCGTGTGGAGCAAAGACGTTCAAGCTAAAGTTCGGACACCGTGGCAGCAATCAACCAGTGCATAACTTGTTGACTGGCAAGGTCGAGATTACGTCCCAAAACCATGGATTCGCCGTGGAAGAGGAAACTCTGCCCGACAGCCTGGAAATTACGCACCGTAACTTGAACGACGATACAATTGCGGGTGTTCGGCACCGTTCCGCGCCAGCCTTTAGTGTTCAGTATCATCCGGAGGCTTCGGCCGGACCGCACGACAGCGAGTATTTGTTTGGCCAGTTCCAGCAGCTGATCGCACAGTGTGACGCCATACCCGAGTAGTCCGTTCCATCCCAACCGCGAGTCCCTCTCCATGAAGCGCTTATCTGGTTTTCTATCCTGTGTCGTCGCCACGTTACTAACTTCCGCCGTCTGGGCACAGCCGGAGAACAAAGTCTCCGAGAGCAAGGGAGCCGACCAAGATGGTTGGGTCAACTTGATCAGCCCCGACATGAAAGGCTGGCGCAATCCATACGAATGGGGCGAGTTCAAGGTCGTAGATGGCGAGGTGCATCTGACCGCCAACAAGAAGTTTTTCTTGGTCAGTGAAAAAGAATACTCCGATTTTGTATTTGAAGGAGAGATTCTGCTGCCGCCGGGAAAAGCCAACTCGGGATTCATGGTGCGAGCCCATGTAAAGCCCAACAAAGTCTTCGGATACCAGGCGGAGGTCGACGGTTCGGATCGCCGTTGGTCGGGAGGCCTTTACGACGAAGGACGGCGGCAATGGCTTTGGCCAAGCCAATCAGGACGAACGACCGAAAAAAAAGCCCTGGAGCATGAAGAAGAATCGAAAGAATACTTCGCTTCGGAAAAAGTCCGCGGTGCATTGAAGCGCAACAATTGGAATCACTACCGCATGACATGCGAAGGCAATCAGCTGCGGTTCGAAGTCAACGGTGTGGTTACTACGGACTACAAAGACGACATGGACTCCAGCGGCTATATTGGCATTCAGCATCATGGTGAAAAAGGACAGACCTACCGCTTTAGGAATCTCCGCATCAAAGAGTTGAAGCTAGAGCACTGCGGATATCAGCAGGGCGTGCTGGCGAATTAGCTTTGCTCGCGCCGACTTTTTTGCGTACATATCTATGGCCAACTCTGGCAATGGTGACACGCACCGGAACGATACTAGGCTGGATGACCTGACAGCAGGCGCCCCGCGCGCCCGTCATCCCGACCTGGGTGGACCGGTTTCGCCCGCCTACCTGATCGACTTTCATCCGAAGCGCATCGCGCACTTCTTCACCGACGTGCTGATTATCGGCGGCGGACTGGCCGGTCTACGAGCCGCCAACGCCGTGGGCGATGTGCCGACGGTGGTCGTCACCAAAGATCGACTTCGAGAAAGCAATAGCAACTACGCCCAAGGCGGAATCGCCAGTGTTTGGGACGCCGAAGATTGCTTCGAAGATCATGTCCGCGACACTCTACGGGCTGGCATCAATCTGTGCCATCGCGACGTGGTCGATTTCGTTGTGCGAGAAGCCCCTGGACACGTCGAGGAGTTGATGGATTGGGGCACGCGCTTTGACCGGCGCGAGGGACAATTGATGCTGGGTCGCGAAGGTGGCCATTCCCACCAGCGCATCATTCACGCCTTGGGGGACGCGACGGGCAAAGAAATCATGCGGGCCGTCATCGAGCAAACGCGTGCCTTACCCAACGTTCAAATATGGGAGCAAGCGTTCACGATCGATCTATTGTCCGACAAAGAGCGCTGCTATGGAGCTATCATCGCCCGCCAGGATCAACCGCCGATTCTATTGTGGGCCAAACAAACTATTTTATGCACCGGTGGGTGCGGGCAAGTTTATCGAGAGACCACGAATCCTCAGGTAGCCACCGGTGACGGACACGCGATTGCGTTTCGGGCGGGCGCCAAGCTGCGTGATATGGAATTTATGCAGTTTCACCCCACGGTGCTGTACATCGCCGGCAGCTCACGAACACTGGTGACGGAGGCCATTCGTGGCGCGGGCGCTCATTTGATCGACAGCAATCACCACCGCTTCATGGCCGACTACGATCCCCAACGTATGGAATTGGCTCCACGAGATGTGGTCAGCCAATCCATCGTCAAACAAATGGAGAAGACCAGCCACCCCTGTGTTTACTTGTCTCTGCAACACATGGATGCCCAGCAAGTTCACCGTGAATTCCCAGGATTTACCGCCGCTTGCCAGAAGTTCGGCCTGGATCCATCGCGGGACCCGATTCCGGTGCGGCCTGGCGCGCACTACATGATCGGCGGGGTGCAAGTCGACGTGGATGGACGCACCAGTTTGCCGGGCTTGTGGGCGGCCGGGGAAGTCACCAGTTCGGGCCTGCATGGTGCCAATCGGCTGGCGTCCAACAGTCTGCTAGAAGGTCTGGTGTTTGGTGCGCGAGCCGGAGAACTTGCCAGCAGAGAGGCTCGGTCACAGCCTGACGACTTCCGCGCACTACCCATTGTCAGCCAACACTCGCCTTCGGCCAACGAACCCCTAGACATCGTCGATATCCGCAACGCGGTGCAGAGTCTGATGTGGCGTCTGGTGGGCGTGGAGCGGGCCCAAGAACGCTTGCTGGAGGCCTTGCAAGTAATTCGTGGCTACGCCCGTTATGTATTACCCCACCGCTTCGATTCTTCAGACGGATGGGAGCTACAAAACTTGCTGACGGTATCGCACCTGATGACAGAAGCGTCGCTGGCTCGCACCGAATCAAGGGGCGTGCATATGAGAACCGATTACCCGACCGTCGACGATACCCACTGGCGAAAGCACTTGACATTTTCGTTTGACGTACCGTCGTCAAACGCTAGCAACTAGAACACTTTTACTTGTGATGTGGCCTATCTTCAGCGGAATGAGCAACCACCAGCGTTGATGATGCAGGCCATATGTCCGTTCGACTCGCGTTAGAAATCACCGGTCATTTCGTCCCAGCGGACGCACCTGATTTCCAGATCTGCCGGTCAAACTATCGCCCAGCTGACTGCGATATCGCTCCGCTTCCGTCATCAGTTTGGCGACTACGTCGGGATGCTGAGGTGCCAGGTTGTGCTGTTCACCCAGGTCGCTGGCGAGGTCATACAGGGCTAACGGCTCCTCGGCCACACGATAGCCGTGACGGCTGGCAATGCCCTCGACACCGCTTTGCGTAATCGACATGGGTTTGAGCTTGCCAAATCCGGCGGGCTTACCGTCGTCCCGCAAGTCATCGCGCGGTGTTAGATACTTGTGCGGAAAGTGCAGTTTCCACTTGCCTTGGCGAATCGCGTGCAGCTCACTACCGCTGTAAAACGCCAATGACTGGTGGGGCGCTTGCTGCGATGTTCCCGTCAATACCGCGCGAACGTCGACACCGTCCAGTTTCCGGTCCGGCAACTCGGCGCCAATGATTCCACAGATCGTGGGCAACAAATCAATCGTCATCAATGGCACGTCGCACTCTTTGCCGGCAGGGATCTCTCCCGGCCAGCGCATGACAGCCGGTACCCGCACACCGCCTTCAAAGACCGTCAGCTTGCCCTCGCGCAACGGTCCCGAGTTGCCGGCATGCGTCCCGTAACTGAGAAACGGGCCATTGTCGTTGGTAAAGATGACCAGTGTGTTCTCGGCCAGCCCGTGCCGGTCGATGGCTGCCACGATCTGCCCCACCGACCAATCCAGCTCTTCGATCACATCACCGTATAGCCCAACCTTCGAACGTCCCTGAAACTGAGATGAAGCAAAGATGGGTACGTGAGGCATTGGATGCGGCACGTACAGAAAAAATGGCTGATTGTGATAACGATCGATAAATGCAACCGCTCGTTCGGTCAGCCGCTTGGTGAACAGAGCCTGATCGGGATCCTGTTCGATGATCTCTTCACCGTCGAAAAGCGGTAGCGGCGGCATCGAATCAAATAGTACAGGGTGATATTTGGTGTTGTCATTTGAATAAGGAATGCCCAGCCACTGATCAAATCCATTTTTGAGAGGGCTGAAGTAAGGTGGCATCCCCAAGTGCCATTTGCCAAACATTCCGGTGGCATATCCGTGAGCTTTCAGGATCTCCGGCAGTAGCACTTCATCGGGATGAATGCCGGTCGGACTGGTGTGATTCAGCGCTCCGGCCATGCCGACGCGATTGGCATAGCAACCGGTCAGCAGCGCCGCGCGCGAAGCGCTACATACGGCTTGTGCCACATAGAAGTCGGTAAACTTCGTACCTTGCTCGGCCAACTGTTGAATGTGGGGCGTACGAATCTCGGTGGACGAAAAGCTGGCCAGATCGCCGTAGCCCATGTCGTCGGTGAAGATCAGCACGATGTTTGGCTTGGTGGCGTCGCTATTAGCATCTTGCGCAACCGCTTGAGCGGCTAGCCAGCCTCCGAAGATGATCAGGCTGAACCCGCTGATTCGAGTCGCTACATTCATGATGACTTGCAGTCTGAAGGAGAGGAGGGTCTGATGATGCAGGTACAGGTTGGTGGAGGTGCCAGTTGACGGTGGTGTCTGCCGGCGAAACGCGGTCCGGCAAACACGCAATAGTTGGTCTACTGCACCCACCACACCTGGGTGCACATTGTAAACAGATCATGGGCGATCATGGAAATCTGGGTTGCCGGCCAAAAACGCCATGGCACCAGTCAAGACATCACTATTGAAAACGAGCAGGATCCATCATGGAAACCCGACAACTAGGAAATTCGGACTTGCACCTCACTCGCATCGGCTTGGGCACGTGGGCGATCGGTGGCGGCGATTGGCGATTTGGCTGGGGGCCGCAAGACGAGCAAGAAGCTATCGACGCGATTTTGGCCGCGGTGGACGCCGGCATCAATTGGATCGATACCGCAGCCGTCTATGGTGGAGGTGTATCCGAGACGCTGGTCGGCAAAGCCGTGAAACAATTGGCACCCGATCGTCGTCCGATAATCGCTACCAAGTGTGGGCGCGTGCTGCGCAGCCCGGAACAAATTGACAAGGTTCTCAAGCGAGAAAGTATTATCGCGGAATGCGAGGCCAGTCTGCGGCGACTGGACGTCGATTGCATCGATTTGTATCAACTTCATTGGCCCGAACCAGACGAAGACATCGAAGAAGGCTGGTCAACGTTGCTTGATCTAAAGCAACAGGGCAAGGTCCGCGAAATTGGCGTTTCCAATCACAACGCCTCCCAACTAAAGCGATTGCAGGCGATCCATCCAGTAGCGTCCTTGCAACCTCCGTACAGTTTGATCACGCCCGACATCGAATCGGAAACACTCCCCTACTGTGGCAAGCAAAACATCGGAGTGATTTGCTATAGCCCGATGTACAAGGGCCTACTCACCGGCAAATTCACCGCCGAGCGCGCCGCCGAACTGTCAGAGGCTGACCATCGATCGCGTGACCCTCAGTTTCAGGCTCCGCGTATCGAAGCCCACCTGGGATTGGTCGAATGCTTGGCCTCGATCGCCACCAAAAACAATCGCTCGCTGGCAGAGTTGTCGATCGCCTGGGTGCTCCGGCGTCCTGAAGTAACCGCTGCTATTGTCGGATCAAGGCGCCCATCTCAGGTCGCGGAGACGGTTTCTGCTGCAACTTGGCAACTGTCTGAAGAAGACCAGGAAACCATCGAACAACTGCGCGCCGGACACCGGCAAGCCCTGCTGCAAACCAGCTAGAGCAAGCGATTTCTTTCATCTGGGCAGTCCTATTCCTGGCGCAGTCTGCTGTCGGCGAATGTGCCAGTGAAGCAAGCCTTTGTGAACTCAATCAGCAGGTGTCAATCTCGCCGTTCAGATCCATCGTTTTGCCTGCTCTCAAAACCATAGGTGCGAGCGAACCAATCGGCGAATCGCTCCGAACGCTGAACGGATCGATCAGGATGAAATCGATCAACATGGTGACCAATTTCATGGACCAGCACGTCCCACAGATAAAATCGACGAATCGCCTCATCGGAAAAGCGATATACCCATTTCCCAGCTTCGTGCTTCATGCCGACGCCAGCTCTTTGGTAGGCGTGTATCTCGGCAGGCTTATGCAGATCAGGTGATACCCATCGGCGGCGCTTCTCCGGAAACGCAAAGAGCGCTATCTCGCAGTGTTCGTAGCAGCCGTAACACCAATTTGAGTTCCAAGCCGATTTTTCCTGGCGAGTTGTCCCACCTAGCAGAGCGATGCGCCGCAAGCCAACCAGCATCTCTTGCGGCACCATAGCCAACATACGCTTAACATCGTCCATGTCGAACGGACGTACAAATCGACTGTGTAGCGGCAGTACTACTAGTGAAATCTCGCTACCATCTGGCAGCAGATAAGCTGTAGCTGGCCGTACGTAACGTAGCGAGTTCAACTCGGATTGCTGAGGATCGTACACCGCCCAATTAGTCAACTTGGACGATGAGTACATGTTGGACCGACCAGCGCTTAGCTTGGCGTGTCGATTCATTGGAGTACTTCCAGCGTGTCGGCAACTTTGATTTCCACTTCAGACACACCGCGATGGCGTAGTTTAGCCGCCTGCCAGCTATTTACTGCCCTATCAACTGCGGTTGATCCGGATGCACCAAGACTTTGGCATGCAAGGCCCGCACTTTCTCCAGCTGCGCCGGATCGGTGTCTGCCTGGTTCTGCCGCTCGGCCAACGTTTCGCTGAGGTCGAATAACGCGCCAGGCTCGTCGATCTGCGTGGCAATCCAAGGCCCCAACTGCTCCCGAACTTTGGCCTTGGGCACGTATTTCCATTTGCCGACACGCAGCGCCAGCTGCTTGGCTTCGTGAATCAGGTGAGGCCGTCCGACAGGGTCACTGCCCAGCAGCGCGGGCAGCGCGTCGCGGCTATCGCCGCAGGCTCCCTTTGGAATGCTGACGCCGGTCAGTTTCGCCAGTGATGCAGCAAGGTCGATTTGTCCCACTAGCGCGTCCGAAGTGGTGCC
>JANQOL010000583.1 GCA_028289675.1 Pirellulaceae bacterium | reverse complement strand
AGAAAGACAAGGCACGGCTGACTGCGTTTGGCTCAAAAGGAATGGCCAAGAATGCGCTTCCTCACCGCAATGCAGAAAAGTCCAAGTTGCGATGCCCGGCGACGCATGAACTTGACGAAGTCCTTTCCCAGGTCTCCAGTAGTGATTTCACACCGTCTGAAAACCCTTTCGCTGGCAAGTGCAATCCCCGTGGAACAACTAGGTACTCACCAGAAAAAATGGATCGTTGCCTCGATGGTCACTTTCAATCGATGAACCAACTTGATGATATGCTGGGGCAACTCACAAGCGGACGGTCCGTTGAGGCTGAGAAGCTACAACAGATCTCGCACGATTCGCTCATGCGAGCAGCCGATGACTTGGATCTCTTCGTCTGTATGGGGATCAATCCGGTCGATGGTGGATCATCCTTTTTTGCCAATTCGACTAACGTGGCCACCTTGGCAGTTGCAATTGGAGCAACATTGGGACTGGATGAAGAGTCGTTATGTGATCTTGGAGCTGGTTGCCTGGCCCACGATTCGGGAATGCTGAAGATTGACGAGAAGCTCTATCAGTCGGAACGCGTCATTGACTCGAACGAATTCGTCGAGATTACCAAGCACCCAATCATTGCCGCCGACATGCTGTTTAAAAACATGCAGCGTGTACCTTTGGGGGTGCGAGCGGTAGTCTACCAGACGCATGAACGTTGTGACGGTAGCGGCTACCCGCGTGGCTGCATCGCGGATAGTATCCACCCTCTTGCTAAAATCAGTGCGGTCGCGGACACCTACGTAGCGTTGGTCTCAACTCGCCCTCACCGGCCAGCCATGCTTCCGTACCATGCAATGTGTAAAATGCTCCACGGAGTGAAGGAAGGGCTTTTCGATTCGACAGTTGTCCGCGGGCTATTAAATACCATCTCTTTGTTTCCGATCGGCTCCTACGTCGAGCTGAGCGACAAGCGCGTGGCAAAGTCCATTCGCACCAATGGGGACTCATACGATCGGCCCGTTGTCGAAGCATGGCATCGCACTCGACTCAACGAAGCACCTGAAGTAATTGACTTGACAGTGCAAGAAGATGTTCGAGTCGTCAAGGCTCTCACCAGGCTCCACTAGCTTGATGAGATCTAATGCCACGTTGCTGTCATACAAACATCAAAGACGTTTTCTGCAATGGCAGCAAACGCCGAACACCATCCAACGCGCGGAGCGCCACCCTCCTGTCGGCTCACGTAGACAATTATGGGCCAGTGGCAGCGATCACCTCGGTGCTGCCGACATGGCACTGTGCGCAATTGGCCCGTTGCGGATGCGTGCAGCGGATTTCAGGACGAGCGGCCGGACCAGCGTGACAGGCTTGGCAGTTTTCCCGCATGAAGGTGCGGTGTGGAATTACTGGTGGAGCGCCAGGATAGAGTCGATCGCCGGGTTTTAAGTCTTGCTGAAGCGGAGCGAAGTTTGAATTGGCAAAGATGCTATTCGCTGTCTTGAATAAGTGACATTGGCGACAGTTCTTGGTTGCTGCGCCAGATGAAGTCCCGACGTGAGGATTGGCAGGCGCGAACCCCTGATGTGGGATTGGCATCCCGGTCGGCGTGTGACACGAAGTGCACGCAGCACCTAACGGTTGGTGAGGAATCACAGGTGGTGCCCCATCGTACGCTCTTCGATTGGCCCGTACTGTTGATGTGGCTAGCTCCAGCGTGGTGGATTTGTCCTGACCACATCCGGCAACAACGGCCAGTAGAATGCACGCAGCCAGCAATCTTGAAGGAATCACATTCATACTTTCTCAATCCGTACGGCACACTTCTTATAGTCTGGTTCTTTGCTGATGTTGTCCATTGCGTCGAGCGTGAGGCGGTTGATTAACCGGCCTTCATCAAAGAACGGCACAAAAACAGTTCCTTGCGGTGGTTTGCCCCGGTCATCAACTTTGACGTTGAGAATGAGTTCGCCGCGACGGCTGACGAGTTTCACACGACTGCCATCAACAACGCCCAGTTGCTGAGCATCAGATCGGTTGAGCTCGGCGTAAGCCGCCGGGACGGCTTGGTGCAGTTGCTTGACTCGGCTTGTCATCGAGCCCGTGTGCCAATGTTCCAGCACGCGGCCGGTGGTCAGCCAAAACGGATACTCTTCATCCGGCATTTCAGCTGGCGGGTGATAAGGACGTAACCAGAATGCAGCCCGCTCGCCAAATTTCTTAGCCTTGTAAAAATGAACCCCGTCCTCTTGTTTGACATAGGGGTCGTGCCCCGCGGCGTACCTGTATCGTGTCTCTTTGCCGTCGACAACAGGCCAACGCAAGCCACGTGTCTCGCGAAGTTCATCATAGCTGGCAAGATCTTTGCCAACGTCCAACGTGAACTGGCGATACTCTTCGTACATGGGTTCATGCCAATCGTCTTCCGGCCAGGGAAATAGCTTTTCCATCCCCATCCGCTTGGCGACCTGGATGATTTGCCACGCGTCTTCTTTTGCTTCACCAGGCGGGTCAACCAATTGGTTCCACTGCTGTGTACGGCGTTCGGAATTGCCGAACAGTCCTTCGCGTTCCACCCAGGCAGCGGATGGCAAGACAAGATCAGCAACAGCGGTCGTTGGTGTTGGATAGATATCGCTTACGACAATGAACCGACCGTCGCCTGGCTGGCGTTCAAATCGATGTAGATTTGGCAGCGTGACCCACGGATTGGTTACTTGGATCCACATCGCCTTGACGTCGCCACGCATGAGTGCGCGAAACATATCGACTGTGTGGTAGCCAGGTTTTGAGGAGATTGTGCCAGGCTCCAATCCCCAGATTTTTTCGGCTTTGGCACGATGCTCTGGAACCGTCACAAGCATGTCCGCAGGCAAGCGATTCGACAACGTGCCAACTTCGCGCGCCGTACCGCATGCAGACGGCTGGCCGGTCAGACTAAACGGATTGCTGCCTGGTCTTGAGATCTTCCCGGTGAGAAGATGAAGATCGGTAATTAGGTTGTTCATCCACGTACCACGCACGTGCTGATTTACTCCCATGCACCACAGACTGACCGTGCCACGGTTTCGATCGCCGTACATCTCTGCCAGCGAATGAATCTGTGCGGCCGGTACGCCAGTTATCTCACTGACTTTTTCGGGCGTGTAGTCCTTAAGAAAGTCGCGCAGTTCCTCCAGTGAACTATCGCGGCCTTGGTCTTTGAACTTGTATTGTTCAGCCTGCTCGTCGTAGCATCCGTAACCAATTTCCTCTAAGTCTTCGATGCCTCGTTTAAAAACAACGTTCTTCTGAATAAACGACTCGTCGACCTTGCCTTCCGCCACCAGCAGGTGCAGAATCCCATTGGCAAGGGCAAGATCCGTGCCGGGCTGAATCTCAATGTACATATCAGCGTATTGGGATGTCGGCGTGTGACGTGTGGCGATATCAACGATTCGCACTCCGGGATGATTCCGTTTGTTTTCCAATATGCGGCTGAATAGCACCGGGTGCATCTCCGCCATATTGTTGCCCCACAAAATGAAATCGTCGCCCAACTCAAAATCGTCATAGCAGCCCATCGGCTCGTCACTGCCAAACTGCGTCATAAACCCCATCACCGCGCTCGCCATGCACAACCGCGCATTGGGGTCGATGTTGTTGGAACGCATACCCGCTTTAACCCACTTCAAGGCCGCATAACCATCGAAGATTGTCCATTGCCCAGAGCCATACATCGCAACTGCTTCGGGGCCATGCTGGTCAAGCGTCTCTTGAAATTTTTCGGCCACGAGATCGAGGGCTTCATCCCAAGAGATCTTTTCAAATCCTTTGCCGCTCGACTTTCGTTTCATCGGCTGCTTCAGACGATCCTGTCCGTACAGCATCGCGGGCAGGTGATATCCTTTGGCACACAACAGTCCCTTGTTGACCGCTGCGGCTTCGT
>JANQOL010000578.1 GCA_028289675.1 Pirellulaceae bacterium | reverse complement strand
GTCATTCCCAATGGGATCTACCTTCCGAACGCCGCTGATGGCGACGTCGAATCCGGCCGCGCCAGCGATCGACCCAGCAGTGGACGCTGGTCGGAACTGGGGCTGCCAGCCGACGCGCGCGTGCTCCTGTCCGTCGGGCGATTGGACGAGCAAAAGGGAGTGCTCGATCTTGTTTCGATGGCCCCTCAGTTCCTGGAGGACTTGCCACGGCATCACCTCGTTTTGATGGGTGAGGGACCGCAACGCTCCCAATTGGAAGAGAAAATCAACCGTAGCTCGGTGGCCGATCGTATTCACTTGGTGGGCTGGCAGCCGCAACCGTTAAGCTGGATGCGACAGTGCGATGTGCTCGTGCTGGCCGCGAGATACGAGGGCATGCCCAATGTCGTGATGGAGGCCATGTCGGTAGGTACACCGGTCATGAGCTTTGCCGTCGAAGGCGTCGAGGAGCTGCTCGGAGATTCAACCACCGCCCGCGCTCAAAGGGTCGCCCCCCAGGACTTTGATGCGTTTGGTCAACAATTGGTCCAGCTGGCCAACGATTCAGCACTGCGGGAGGCGTGCGGTCAGGCTAACCGATCGCGCATCGCTGAGCATTTTCAGCTAGACACACAGCTCTCGAAGTACGAGCAACTGTACGTCCAGGCGATTCGCGGCCTCTGACAAGCCCCGGTTTATGTTTAGCAGTCCGGCGGAGGCGTACATAGCCGAAAGCCAAGTACGCCTTTCGGCTAACTGCTAAACGATTGCAAACGCGTCCAAGCAAAGAAGCCTGACAAGCACCAACTCCGATACAAGGCTATCGATTGGTGCAAATCGCACTAGCTGTCGGATTTTTCTCCGATGCGTGGCATTGATTCGATAGCTTTGTCGATCAAGCCATATTCGACAGCTTCGTCAGCGGACATAAAGCGGTCGCGATCGGTGTCCTCTTCAATGCGCTCCATGGACTGTCCGGTGTGCTTGAGCAGGATCTCATTCAATCGAGTCTTGATCCGCTGGAATTCTGTGGCGTGGATCAGGATCTCTTCTGCCGTGCCTTGCATGCCGGCCAGAGGTTGGTGGATCATGATACGCGCGTTGGGCAAGGCGAAGCGTTTTTCTTTGGTACCAGCCGCCAAGAGCACGGCACCCATCGATGCGGCTTGCCCGATGCAGTACGTGGCCACGTCGCAGGACACGAATTGCATCGTGTCGTAAATGGCCAGGCCAGCGCTGACGCTGCCGCCGGGCGAGTTGATGTACAGATGAATATCGGACTTGGGATCATCGGACTGCAGGAACAGCATCTGTGCGACCAAGGCGTTGGCCACCTCGTCATTGACTTGGGATCCCAGGAAAATGATGCGGTCTTTCAACAAGCGACTGTACACGTCGTATACACGCTCTTCTCGGCCGCTTTTTTCGATGACGTAGGGAATAGCAGGCATGTTTGTCTTCCGGAAAATTGATTTGGGCTAGCGATCAAAGGCGTTGGGCTGCGGGGAATCCGAGCACACGCCGGCTAACTGGCGCTCTCTTCGGCTTCGACGGGTGGCTTGGTCAGAATTTCGTCCACCAGCCCGTAGTCCTTGGCCGCCTGCGCGGTCAGGAAGAAATCTCGGTCTGAGTCCTTGGCGATCTGTTCGGCAGGTTTGTCGCAGTGGTCTCCCAGGATTCCATTGAGTAGCTCGCGATAACGCAGAATTTCGTTGGCTTGGATCTCGATATCGGAGACCTGGCCCGATACGCCGCCAGCGGGCTGGTGCACCATGACGCGACTGTTGGCCAGGCAATAACGTTTGCCCTTTGTGCCGCCAGCCAGCAACACGGCGGCGCCACTAGCGGCCTGACCGACGCAATAGGTCGCGACTGGGCAGGACAGGATCTGCATGGTGTCATAAATGGCCAGCGTGGCGATGACTTCGCCGCCGGGGCTGTTGATGTAAAAATGGATGTCTTTACGTCGGTTTTCGCTCTGCAGGTACAAGAGCTTCATCACGACTTCGTTCGCGTTGCCGGTGTGAATCTCTCCTTGCAGGAAGACGATTCGATTCTCCAACAGCAAATCTCCCAGCGTCAATTGCCGTTGCCGCTGGTAGCTCTGTGCCGCATAGGAGTTGGTAATTTGGTCGATTTGATGTGCAGAGTTCAACTTGCACTCCTTGTGGTTGTAATGGGTCGGCGTGCGCAGCTGTGAGTACCCCAAGGGCCGTGCATCGCGCTCTATCACTCAATGTTCGCGCTGAGCTTGATTTTGACAAGAGCAGGTTGCTGCTTTTTGGCCGCAGTCGCAAGAACGTGTAAGCCACATAGCAAAATCGATCACCGGCCACTCCGTCGACTTCGCCCAGACAATTGCAGACCGGCGCACCGTAGACGCCAGCGTCACAGCATCGCGGCTGCAGTGGGCAAAGCCGGCGGAACGCAAACGCATCGAACGCGAGAAGATCGTCGAACAACCGTGTTCTGATACATCACAAGGATGAAGTGCGCCCCGCAGCCGCCACGCGATAGAGAGCGTCCAGCTTAGGGACGTCAGATGGGCCTGGCTCGACAGCGTCATTTTTCAGTGTCTACCAACCCGAAGCGCGAGCGAGCGAACAAGTTACGTCGAAACACACTCGCTGGCGCTTCGGGTTGGTATTCTGCTGGCCTTCGGCCAACAGTGGCGCGGTCCAACTAGCTAATCGCTATCCTTGTCCAACTCCGGCAGCTTAGGTGTTCCCGGCAACTGGGCGGGTCCTTCGTCGTGTAGAGCTTCGGGAATCTCGTCGAAATCGCCTGCAATGGCAAACTGGATGTCGGCTGTCTCAGGTTCTGACTTGAGGAAGTCCAAGTCTTCCTTGTCCGTTGTCTTAGCTTCTTCGGTAATCTGCTCAATGACCTGACGCTCGATGATCTGGTTGCGAATTGCGTCCATCTGGCCAGATTTTTCCAAGCGGGCACGCACGCGTCGCGGAGAACTATCGCTTTGTACGGCGATCAGCTCGACCTCTTTGTCATAGTCTTCCGGTGTCGGTTCGACCTGTAGATCTTCAGCGATCTTCTCCAGCACGAAATGCTCCCGCAGAGCGCGAATGGTCGATTCGCGGGCGTTCATCCGGGAGGCATTCATGTAGCTATTGATCTGCTCTTGGTTGAAGCCACTCCGCTGCAGCTCCAAAGACATTCGCTGTAGTTCGCGGTTGGTTTGGCGGCGAACCAACGACTCGGGCATGTCCCAATTGGCGTCCTTGGTCAATTCATCAACGACTTGTTTACGCAGTGCCTGCTGCTGGTGATATTCGAACTGACGTTCCAATTCACCTCTTACGAATGTCCGCAGTTCTTCGATGTCATCAAACCCGAGCGAATCCAGTGCTTGGGGACTAATCTCTTCGATCTCGATCCGTTTGACTTCATGGATCTGCAATTCGAGGTCAACCTCCTTACCGGCCAGCTCGTCTTCGGCAGCCGACTCCGAGATGGTGATCTTGGTCTGGATGGTGTCTCCCTCTTTCTTACCGACGATTAGACCAGCAAAGTCTTCGATCACACCGTCGCTAAAGGACAGGCGTTGTCGAATCGGTACCGTTTCCTCTTCGAAGGTCGACAGTTCCTTCCCATCCAGAGTAAAGGTGCCGTTCAAGGTCACCATGTCTCCAGCTTGGCACGCGCCGTCAACAGCTTCGCCGCTCATGAAGCGTGTCAGTGTGCGTGATAAGTGCTGGTCGATGTGCTCCGCGGTCAATTCGCAAACCGGTCGCTCCAGAGCCAGCCCTTTCCAGTTTGGCGTGTCAAAGTCTGGCCGAACTTCGATGCGGAATTCGTACTTGAAGTCACCTTCGGCGGGCAGCTCAACAGCTTCAAAATCAAAATCCGGTTCGCTGATGGCCGAGAAATGATCACCCTCGGTAACCTGTTGCAAGCTGTCCATCACCAGCGAGCTCTTGACCTGCTCCTCGACCTGCTCCCTGAACTTCGACTCGACCAGCTTGCGCGGTGCCTTGCCCGCGCGGAAGCCAGGCAACTCGGCTTTGGGTACCACTTCGTCAAAAGACTCTCGGCGGTAACGCTGTACCTCCGCCTCAGTGATTGTGACAACGACGTGGCGTTCGCAGGCGGAGGTGGTATCCACGTTTACGTCGAACTTGAGAGGTGCCTTGAGTTCCTCTTCTTGAACCAGATTGTCTGCATCCGTATCCGTGGCAGCCATGAAACACCACTCCGCTAAGTCAGAAAAATGGGGTGCGAGCCAACAAATCGAGTCGCGAACCAGGGAACCACAAGTCGGCCAAAGCAGTTCTGAGGCGTGACCGACGATAGGCCGTCCAACACGACCGTGTGAACGAAACACGGCAAGTCCGGTTCAGAGCGGGCGATGGGATTCGAACCCACGACAACAACGTTGGCAACGTTGTGCTCTACCAACTGAGCTACGCCCGCGGATTTGCTAGAATACCGGCTTGCCGCGTACTGAGACATCGATTCGACTGGCTGGTTGTCGTCGAACGCAGCAAATTATAGGGCTCGCCTGGACTGTTGCAATAGCACGATTTTGGGCGCTTTGGCCCTGGTAGCCGTCGGTGTAGACGCCGATCCGCGCCCTTCCGCTCGGTTGCCATTTCTCCCCCTCGAAGGATCGACCATGTCGGGTAGTTTGGGATTCACAGCACGCGTGGCCGCTCTGGCGGTGTGCTCGGCGCTGGCTGGACTGGCGATGCCACGGGTGCATGCCGGGCTGGCCGCATCGGACGTTGTCGTGGTCGTCAATGGCGCTTCATTCAACTCGCGCACTCTGGCCAATCACTTTGTTGCCCTCCGGAACATCCCTCAGCGCAACGTGGTGGTGCTGGACGGTGTACCCAATTCCGAAGTGGTGGACGTCGATGAATTCCGGGCCAAGATACTGGTTCCGCTGACCGTCGAGATCGAGCGTCGCAAACTGCTCGGTCACGTGCACTGCATTGCTTACTCCGCAGACTTTCCCACGGCGATTGACATCACCACTGACCTGGAGCCGTTGGGCAAGTTGAAACAGATTTATACGCCGAAGGCGTCGATCAATGGATTGACCTACCTGCGTTCCTGGGTGCTCGGTCGCAAGCCGTTTTACATCGGCATGGACATCAACTATTACGCTCGGCGCAACCTAGAGACGTATTTTTCAGCGCCCCTGTTGAATGACGCCGACCAGTGGACGGCCATTGAGCAATTGATCAGTGATGAGCAGTTTGCCCAAGCCTCCATGAAACTGGAGCAGTTGTTCGAAGAGCAACCTCACCAGTTTCCAGTCGCCTACCTAGCGTCGGCTTCAGCGGCCCAAGCGGGTGAGGTTGAACGCGGTGTGGAGTTGCTGCAACGCGCCATTGATGCCGGCTGGAACTCAGGTGGGTTTCTGTCGCGAGACAAGCGCATGGATGCCCTCCGCGACAATCCCGATTTTCAGATCTTGGAGTTGGCCCTTACGGGCCTCGATCCGCGTTCTCAGTCTGCGGTCGGCTTTCGGACAACGACATATTGGACCCCCAATGGAATCGGGGTTCCCAAAGTGGTTGACAATCGAGTCAATCCCGATGCGAAACAATACGGTGTTTCCTACGTGCTAAGTACTATGTTGGGCGTCACGCGCCGCAGCGGCAGCACGCTTGCACAAGCCGTGGAGGCGCTGCGACGCTCTTCACAGGCTGACTTTACGCATCCGCACGGTGGTTTTTACTTCTGCGACACCGACGACATTCGGACCAAGACCCGCCGTGGCGGATTTGAAAAGGCCGCCAACCGGTTGCGGCAAATGGGCTTCGAAGCCGAAGTGGTGAAGACTGCCCTGCCGCGCGGTAAAGCAAGGGTGCTGGGCGCGCAAACAGGTGCCGCTCGTTTCAGTTGGCCGGCCGCCGGCAGTTCATTTGTACCGGGGGCTATCGCGGATAACTTGACCAGCTTGGGCGGCGTCATGACTGCCGGCAGTAGGCAAACGAAACTGACGGAATTCATCAAGGCCGGTGCAGCCGGCTCGAGCGGGACGGTCACCGAGCCGTACTCCATCCAGCAGAAATTCCCACTGCCACAGATGTACGTACACTACGCTTCCGGAGCCAGTCTGGCGGAAGCGTTTTACATGAATGTCACCGGACCATACCAATTGCTAATTGTTGGTGATCCTCTGTGCCGACCATTCTCCAACGCGCCGCAGCCGAAATTGGACTTGAGCCTCCGACGCTTGGAGCCAGGTGAGCAACTGACGTTGAATCTGGATCCCGGCGGGCTGACCCACGAACAATGGTTGGATAGCCAAGGCAAGCAAGCCGAACGGACCGAGCCCATGGCCGCCAATCGCGTTACTGTGCTGTTCGATGGTGTCGGGCCACAGGCGCGCGGCGTCCTAGATAGGCTCAATTTCAACTTGGTGGATCAGCCGCCGGGCTACCATGAATTGACACTGCGGTGGGCAGCCGACGATCCGCTGGAGCAGGCGACTAGCTCCACGGTGCCGATCTGGATTGGCGATCCGAAGCTGGTCGAAATTTCGCTGCCTGACCAAGATGGCGATGCCCAAGCATCGCAGCTGGGGCCCGAGTATCCCGTAGCGTACGCGGTATCTCTGAGAGATCAAAAAATGCGGGTGCGGGTCGAGGCCGAGCAGGCTCAGCGGGTGACCCTGTGGCACGACTGGGAGCAATTGGGGGTCGCTGCCGGGCGAGAGGCCGAGTTCAGTCTTCCGCTGAAGCAAATCGGATTGGGACCGGCCCGCTTGATGGCCAAAGCTGAGTTGGAAAGTGGCAAGCTGGTGCAGAGCCTGCCGCTGAGGATTGAAGTCTTGCCTTGAACTGGATCGGAAAACCCAATCTCTAGTGGTTGTGGTAGCGCTGCGACCACAAAATCTGTGCTCAACATCGTCGTCCCAGGTTAGCGGCGGTAAGATGACGCCGCCGTTGGCCCAGTTCTGCCAGTTTGGACTCGCCCGCAACAGCTTGCCCGAATTGACGCTGGGGCGGGATAGAAGCGTGTTGGTTGGATGACGTGTTGGTTGGATGAGCAGTAGAACTCTGACATAGAACTTCGACGACGTAGAACTTCAACACAGGATAATGGAACGGGATGGCGATCGCTGAAGGAAACAAGCCCTGGAGAAAGGATGCACCCAAGCCAACTCAGCCCATCTTGGATCGCACCCCGCCCTGTGATGTATCGGCCGAAATCGCCGTCTTAGGCAGCATCTTGTTGATGCCGGACGTCATGGACGATCTGGTCATGGTGCTCAAGGCGGATGACTTCTACGACGATGCCAACCGCAAGTTGTATCAACATGTTTCGGACATGATTGATTTAGGCCAGAAGATCGATGTGACTCTATTGGTCAATCGATTGAAGACAATGGACGACTACGAAGTTGTCGGTGGAAGTGCGTATTTGGCCAAGCTGGCGAATAGTGTGCCGAACGCCGCGCACGCCGTCTTCTACGCCGAGATCGTCCGCAGCAAGGCAACGCTGCGCAAGCTGATTGAGGCGGGAACGACCATTCTGCGAGACGCTTATGATGAAGCTCGTGATCCCAAGGAATTGCTGAGCCAAGCTGAACAACGGGTGTTTCAAATCCAAGATGACCGCAGTAGCCAATCGGCGGATTCCATCGGCGAACTGCTGACTGTGGCCATGGATCGCATCGACGCGCGGATGAAGGGCACGCACGCGGTCGGTGGCGTGGATACTCACTTCGGTGACTATGACACCATGTCGGGTGGTCTCCACAATGGCGAGCTGGTGATCCTGGCGGCGCGGCCCAGTATGGGGAAAACCGCATTCGCACTGAACATTGCCGAAAACGTCGCGTTGCTAGGTCGCGCGCCAGTGCTGTTTGTCAGCTTGGAAATGTCCGGTATCGAGCTGGCGGATCGGTTGCTGTGCTCTGTGGCCAGAGTCAATGGCCACCGTCTGCGCAATGGGACAATCTCCCAGGACGATCGTAAACGCTTGGTGGAGAAGGCCGTCGAAGTCAGCAACGCGCCGCTGTACGTAGACGATTCACCGACGCGAACGGTCAGCGAAATTGCCGCGGTGGCCCGCCGGATCAAACAGCGTGAAAAGCGCTTGGGCCTGATCGTAATCGACTATCTGCAGCTGATCGAACCCGACAACTCCAAGGATCCTCGGCAGGAGCAAGTGGCCAAGATCGCCCGCCGTTTGAAAGGTCTCGCGCGAGAACAGGAGGTACCTGTACTGTGTCTGGCTCAGCTGAATCGGCAGGCCGAGGACAGCAAAGACCATCGCCCTAGGCTGAGTCACTTGCGTGAGTCAGGAGCCATTGAGCAAGATGCCGACGTGGTCATGTTTGTGCACCGCGAAGAGTACTATCACCGCGGGGACGAAGCCAGCCAGTACGCCGGACAGGCTGAGATCATTATCGCGAAGCAGCGGAATGGCCCAGTGGGCGAAATCGAGCTCAGCTGGGAAAAAGAGTTTACACGCTTTCAGGATCGAGCGCCCGAACGTCATAGCGAATTCGACAGCTACAACGATTTTCAAACACCCGGCGGCTACTAGGCATGCAAGCAGTGCCTGGTGCGTTGCCTCTCGTCTGACGGGAAGAAACGGCGTGTCAACTACGACTTTTCGATGTCGTGTGCTTCAATGATGGCGGCCGCGCCTGGCGTCATCTTGCGCAGCTTTTCCGCGATGACCGACTTGTCAGTGCTGCTCGCTTTCTCGGACCG
>JANQOL010000569.1 GCA_028289675.1 Pirellulaceae bacterium | reverse complement strand
CGTTTTGCAAGCGGGAAATGGAGAACGCGGCTACCGCGGTCGCCCAAGTCGTCGACGACTCGGGAGAGATCTTGGCAACCTCGGCAGATCAATTGCTGGGCCTTGAAAAGAACCAGGACATTGTGGTTGAGGGCCAGGCTACCAAGGTAGGTGAGGTCTTGATAATCAATGCCACGTCCGTGCACATCCTGGCCGACGACGACGCATTGGACTTGGCCAAGCGTGTTCATGCGCAAGTCGAAAGTTGAATGCATCACCGCGCCGGCAACGAATCGAAGACCATAGTTGATTCCCAGTTGGGCGGCGCTGGAGAGCATGCCAGTAGTGAAAACAACTGGTTGCTCTACGCTCGCATGCTGGGTGTACCAACTCTGGTTTGCTTGGCGGCGATCACCGTGCTTCATCAACTTCAGTGTGAGCTAGCCAGCCAACCCACACATTGGCTGGCGGCTCTATTGCTGGTGGCGTTGTCGGCCATCGGCTTCGCAGTGCTTGGCCTGGACGCCCTGAGAAACTCCATTCACTCGGTAACTATCACCGGGGTTTGTGTGCTGGCTCTAGCGCTGAGCTTGTTGTTTCTCGACCTCTGCGACGAGCATCGAGCGTTCTTTGCGGTGATGCTGGCCATCAACACCGTCGCTTGCTGTCTCTTTGTGCAGCGAATTCGTCATCATCTTCCCGCGGATAAATCGCGTCGAGCTGAGCGCCAACAAGACGGTCGCCGCGGAGACAGTTCGCCATGACCGCGGAAGACGAGCTTGGCGAACTGAAGGCAGAGGAAGCCTCTGAAGTCGAACTTGCAGCGACGAGATCAGAACCCGCGAAATCCATTTGGGCGCGTTACGCCGGCTGGATCTTGTTTGGTGTCGGGTTTGTCGTCTACATGGTGATCGTGCCTACGGTCGGCTTGATCATTGAACGGATGAATCCCGTCGCCATCCGCGAACTTACCGACATGACGACCGGGGAGTGGATCCGGCTGCACACCGTATCTGGCGTGGTGATGCTGATTTTCCTTGGGTTGGGTCTGTGCATCGGCAGCTTCCTAAACGTCGTCATCTATCGACTGCCCCGATCCATGCCCGTACTGTGGCCGCCATCATCATGTTCTAACTGCCACACGCGTCTGAGAGGCAAGGACAACATCCCGGTCTTGGCTTGGCTCAAACTGGGTGGCCGCTGCCGCTACTGCAGCGCGCCGATTTCCGCGCGGTATCCCATCATCGAGGCGTTGGTCGGAATCATTGTGGTCCTGTTTTACTATTGGTCACTCTTGTCAGGTGGAGAGAACCTGCCGGTCCGGGAACCCAATTTTTATCGCGGCATCGTCTGGATTCTGCTCTATACGAAATGGGATTTGGTAACCATTTACCTGTTCCATATCTTGCTAATAGTGCTGCTGCTGGCCTGGAGCATGATCAACTACGATCGATTTCGGGTACCAGTCATCGCGGCCGCCAGCTGCTGCCTGTCCGTATTGGGACTGGCCTGCGCATTCCCACACTTGAATCCGACCAACAAAAGCTGGCAAGCAACGCTGGATCCGGTGCCGGCTAGCATCGTAATCAGCTCAGCGGGCTGTCTCATGGGAGTCATCCTCGGTTGGATGCTCAACCGAGTCGCCAGCTTGCGGAAAGATCCGCCTGCTAAGGTCCACGACAGCGACGACCAGCTGGATCAAACGCCCGCTGCAGAGACGCAAATTCGAACAACGGAGGCTCAAGCTCCTGCCACCACTGCCGATGAACACTTGGAACCACACGAGCCGCCAGGACAGTACGACCTACGTCAGTCACCGGAACAACCCTATGTACCGCTCGCTCCGGAGCGTACTGAGACCGCGGCAGTCACCGATGCGTACGGACAACCCTCGGCCAATCCGACGGTAACTGACAGCGCAGTAGCCAGCTTGGCACTGGTCGGGGCCGCCCTCGGCGTTGAAGCGGTTGTTGTCGTATTTGGGGTGACCCTCTTGCTAACGTTAGCCACTTGGCTGCTGCGTGCCAACGTTGGCATGCCGGCTTTGTCCGGCCGCAAACTGCCCACGACGATGTTCGTATTCATTGCAACGGTGCTGCTACTGCTATTTTGGGATGCAGTCCACCATCAAATTACGGTGCGGCTCTATCCCGTGCAAACAGCTGCAGTCGATTGGAGCTCGAAGACGATATGATGTGCGAGTCGGCATGAGTTACGACGAACTAGTGGAATTGAAGCTCTCAGAGATGCTCGCCGACAGACCGCGTCGCATCAGTGAATTGGCAATACAACTACGTCGGTTCGTGGTCGGCTTGGCATCCAACTGTCCAGAACGCGTTGCTGAACATCACCCGCATACCCCATGGTTTAGCAGGCAGCCGCAGGCGTACTTGGCTTAACAATCTGTACGCCTGCGGCTGACTACTAAACAAAATGCGAATGGATTTTCTTACCTACATATCAATAGACGCCGGTGGATGCATATACTTGCAAACTCAAGTAACGACATGTTGATGAACATCACTCGTGCACGAATTCTCGCGGGTGACATGGTGTTAGGTGCAACGCCCGTTTTTGAAAGTCAGCTCTCTGAGCCGCGCAGCCAAGTCTGGTGACAGCTGGTGTTCGGTACAGCGCCACCGCCAGTTGCCCGCCGCACGTCCGGGGAAGTTCAACCGCGCTCGGTCATCCAGTCCCAATAAGTCTTGCATGGGCACCATGGCCAACCTCGACGCCGATGCATAGACCATCGATATGAGTTGCCAGTGCAGGGGATCGTCCGCATTGCATTCCGCCAAGGCCTGTTGCAGAGGGTCAGGCTCTTCGTGCTTCCACTTGCGTTGCTGGAACCAACCGACAACCGTACTGTTGTCATGGGTGCCGGTGTAAGCCACGCTGTGTTCAGGATACTGCTGAGGCTGATGGTAGTCGTCCTCGTCACTTCCGAAACCAAACTGAAGGACACGCATGCCTGGGAATCCCAGTTGATCGCGTAGATCGTGCACTGGCTGAGTGATCAAACCCAGATCTTCCGCCACGATGGGTAATTCACCCAGGATCTTTTGCGCCGCCTCGAATGGCGCCGCGCCAGGCCCGGCTACCCAACGACCGGTGGCAGCCGTATGGGCTGCGGCATCCACCTCCCAGTAAGCTTCGAAGCCGCGAAAGTGGTCGATGCGCATCAAATCAAACGCATCTAGTGCCGCCCGCAAACGCTGAATCCACCACTGGTAACCGGTTTTTTGAAGCGTGTGCCAGTCGTATTGCGGATTACCCCACAGTTGGCCCGTCTTACTGAAGTAATCGGGAGGTACGCCCGCGACCGATTTGGGCTGTCCGTCCGCGCGCAAACAAAATAGGCGCTGATGAGCCCAAACGTCAGCACTGCCGTGCGCTACAAAAATTGGCATGTCGCCAAACAACTTCACGCCGCGGCGGAGCGCATAGTCCCGCAGAGCGGACCACTGAGTTTGGAACAAGTACTGTACGAATTGGTGATACTCGACTTGTTTGGCCAGTCTTTCTTTCCAACGAGCAACAGCCACCGGGTCGCGGTGTACCAAGTCCGCGTCCCAACGCGGCCAGTTAGCAGTCTTGAAATGCGTCATGCAAGCTACGAACAACGCGAAATCGTCCAACCACCATTTACGCTCGGTGCAAAAACTCTCAAACTCATCGAACTGTTCACAACGAGCTTGTTGTAGAAAGCGATCAAAGGCCCACTGCAGCGCTTGATGGGTCACCAATGAAGCTTGTGCGTAGTCGCTGACCGCAGGATCGGTGGCGCGTGAGCGCTGTTGTAGCTGCGTCAGTTCATCGGAGGAAAGCCACCCAGCATCCAACAAATCATCCAAGCTGATCAGCAGTGGGTTGCCGGCAAAAGCAGAATAGCAGCTGTACGGCGAATGGCCTTGAACGGTCGGCCCCAGCGGCAGCATCTGCCAGACTTGCTGCCCCGCTTGCTCCAAAAAATCGACGAACCGCCGCGCGCCGGGTCCGAGGTCTCCCACCCCGAACGCTCCGGGCAGACTCGTAACGTGAAGCAGAACTCCCGCCGAGCGGTCAAGATGCATGAACGTCTCATCGCCTCCACGGCAATATCGATCATTGGCTCCAGCGACCGTGATGGATGGCTAGAGCATTTTTACTTTTGTTGTGGCCTGTGTTTGACAAAATGAGCAACCATTTCGTTGATGACGCAGGCCATATGTCCGTACGACTCGCACTAGTCCCGAGTCACTGACCGAACGTTCCATATCTCGCTGGCATACTGCCCAATCGTGCGGTCACTGGAGAAATAACCGCTGGTCGCCGTATTGATAATGCTCATCCGATTCCAGACTTGCTGGTCCTTGTAGGTGTCATTGACTCGTCGTTGGGCGTCAATGAAGCTCCTAAAATCAGCGATCGTCAGCCATTGGTCGGCAGGATTGCGCAAGCCACCAATTAAGATGTCGAAGACCCCCGGCTCGTTGGCATTGAACCGCGCGCTCTCCAACAATTCCATGACGCGACGAATATCGGGATCTTCGGTAATGATCTGGTTTGGATCGTAGCTGGTCCGTGTCTGTTGCACTTGCTGAGCGTCCAAACCGAACAAGAAGAAATTGTCTTTACCGGCCTTTTCGCGAATCTCAATATTGGCTCCATCCAGCGTGCCGATGGTCAGAGCACCGTTCATCATGAACTTCATGTTCCCAGTCCCGGAAGCCTCCTTGCCAGCCGTTGAAATTTGCTCCGACAACTCTGTACCCGGACAAATCACCTCCATGGCCGACACCCGATAATTCGGCAGGAAGACAACCTTCAGCAAGTCGTTCGCGTGCGGGTCGGAATTGATCACGTGAGCCACGTTGTTGATCAGTTTGACGATCAACTTGGCCACGTGGTAACCGGGCGCCGCCTTGCCGCCAATGAGAATACAGCGCGGCACCATTCCCTCAGTCAGCCCCCGACAAATGCGATCGTACAGATGCACCGCGTGCAACACATTCAGCAACTGGCGCTTGTATTCGTGAATACGTTTGACCTGAACGTCAAAAACTGCTTCCTCCGGGAAGACCACCCCGGTCTCCTCCTCAACGTAGCGGGCCAAGCGACGTTTGTTGGCCAGTTTGATCTGCCGCCAACGTTCACGAAATTCGGGATTGTCAGCAAACGGCAATAGAGCTTTGATGTGCCCTAAATCCGTTTCCCACTGAGCTCCGATCGTTTCGGTCAGCAGATCGCGCAGGCCGGGATTACAGTGAGATAACCAACGCCGCTGGGTCACACCATTGGTCTTGTTGTTGAACTTCTTCGGCCACAGCTGATTGAAATTGGAGAACAAACCACTCTTGAGCAACTCTGTGTGTAGTTGAGCGACGCCGTTGACGGAGAAACTCCCAACAATCGCCAGATAGGCCATGCGAATATGGGGATGGTCCCCTTCTTCGATGATCGACATCTGCTGACGCTTTTCTTCATCGCCGGGCCACTGCTCTTCGATCTGCAACAAGAAGCGGCGGTTGATCTCGTAGATAATCTCAGTCAACCGCGGCAACAATCGGCTGAACAAAGAAACGCTCCAGCGCTCGAGAGCTTCCGGCAAGAGTGTATGGTTGGTGTACGCCATACAACGAGTCGTCACCTGCCAAGCCTGATCCCAGCTGAGTCCATGCTCATCCATCAACAGACGCATCAGCTCGGGCACCGCACAGGCAGGGTGCGTGTCATTCAGCTGGAAACAATTCTGCTCGCCGAATCGACTCAGATCCTTGCCGTTCTTCAGGACCCATTGCGCGATCACATCTTGCAGGCTGGCAGATACCAAGAAGTACTGCTGCTTCAGACGCAGTTCTTTTCCGTTCTCGCTGGCGTCGTTGGGGTACAACACCATTGAGATTTGTTCCGCCAGATTCTTGGCCGCAACCGCTTCCGCATAGCCGCCGGCGTTGAATTCCTCCAGGTCGAACGCGTCGGTAGCGCATGACTTCCAGAGACGCAACGTGTTTACGGTCTGATTGCGGTAGCCCGGAATCGGCATATCGTAGGGCACGGCCAGCACGTCTTGAGTGTCGACCCAACGGCTGTGATGAACGCCTTGGGCGTCGTAATACAATTCGGAGCGACCGTAAAATCTGACTCGGCGCTGATGCTCCGGGCGTTCCAATTCCCAGGGGTTCCCGTCTCTCAGCCAATGGTCTGGCTCTTCGACCTGCCGCCCCGACTCAATCCGTTGATGGAACATGCCGTATTCATAACGGATGCCGTAACCCACCACGGGTAGTTCCAGGTTCGCACAACTGTCCAGAAAGCAAGCCGCTAGGCGACCCAGGCCACCGTTGCCCAATCCCGCGTCCTGCTCTTCCTCGACAATTTCTTCCAGCGTCAGACCATAGTCGCGCAAAGCCGCTTTCGCCGCGTCCGCAAGTTCCAAGTTCTCAACAGCGTTGGTCAACGACCGGCCAATCAAGAACTCGAGCGACAAATAAAACACACGCCGCTGATCCGAGGCTTCCACCCGCGCTTGAGTTTCCGACCACTGCGCTACCAAGCGATCGCGAACGGCGATGGCAAGTGCTCGATACAGATAATTGCGGGAAGCATTTTGATCGTGATGCCCCAACGTAAAGTTCAAATGCCGCCGAACCTCCTGTTCTAAAGGTGCAAGGCCGGCCGACGTCGATTCAGGTGTCACAACGGATGGATTCATAGGGCTCTGCTAGTGAAGTTTCTCGGGCTCGATGAAACTGAGGGTGAACTGCAACCACGCAACGTTCGCACGATACCATTAGCTGGCAAAACACAACCACAGACAACCGTCGAGAAGCCAGCGCCGCCCGCACGACTACCATCGACGACTTGATTTTGCGACTTTTGCCGCGAATAACAAGGTCGATCGGCATGCGGCTGGCCCATCTAATCTGCCCACTAGAGTATTTTTGCTTCTGATGTGGCCTGGCTTCGACAAAATTAGCAGCCAATTCGTTGATGACGCAGGCCCTGTGATGGTGCTGTCCCGGGCAACGCGTACTGGCAAGCTGCCGGCACGCACGGCTACAATCGTCTGCTGACTCGTGTACTCGGTCGATCGACCGTCTGAGCATGACCATGTCAATTTAGGTCATCTAAACTCACTTAATCTACCGCTTAGGAGACAATACCGTGGATGCAATTGGGGCCATCAAGGGTTCATTGGAGACTTCGGAAATGGTGTGCATGGCTTATTTGGGCGACTTATCCGACGCCGAGCTAATGCAACGGCCGCATGCAGGCTGCAATCATCTGAACTGGCAGGTGGGCCATCTGATTGCCTCCGAGCACGAGATGATGTCCCAAATCGCTGGTGACGCGGTGCCCGCATTGCCGGATGGCTTTGCTGAGAAATACACGAAAGAAGCTGCTGCCTCCGACGATGCCAGTCAATTTGCCAGCAAAGACGAATTAATGTCCGCCTACAAAACGATGCGGGCAGCCACCATGCAGCTCTTGGAACAGTCCGATCCCGCCGACTTGGATGCTGAGACAGGCGTCGACTATGCACCCACGAAAGGCGCCATGTTCTCCATGCAGGGCGACCATTGGCTAATGCACTGCGGCCAATGGGTCATTGTCCGGCGGCAAGCCGAAAAGCCGATCGTCTTTTAAACGCGTCGAATCTCAGACTTCGGCGGCCCGCACTAACGAACGCCGACCTGCGCCCAACCATCGTCCAATTTGATCCAATCCAATTTGAAATCCGGCGCATTGGGCATGAACTGAGTAACGTCCAATCGCTCGGTCACGATTTCTTCTTCGAAGATCGGATCGAACTTGGCTTTCACCACCGAGCGCAGGTTGGTGGCTTGGAATGTGCTCCGCACGCCGGGCACTTCGATCTCTAAGTCTCCAGCCCGTCGTAGCGTCAAGACTCCGCCCCGAAAACTGGGATCGTAGGTGGCCGAAATGATGGCTCCCCGGCCCAAGCTGCGGTCTTTGCCTTCCATCCGCGAGATACGCAGCGTCAGCTTCACCTGGTTGTCGTCGAACTCCAGCTGCACCGGGTTAAACGCGGCCATGGTGATTTCCCAGGGATCACCATTGACTTCGGTCATGACTTCGGGCGGTACCTCGCCGAGAATCTGCTCCGCCAGATCGTCCAAATCGTGGTTGTGGATTGTGCGGCCACCCAGCAGGCTCTCGAGTGTGTTGACGACCACCGACTGATGCAGCTCGACCACGACGTCAGACGTCCTGGGCCGGCTAATCGTGCAGGGTTTGCTAGCCGCCAGTTGAAAACTGGCGGCCTGCACGACGTTTGCATTCACCGTGTTGTCGGTCGAATAGACGGCCAACATTGGTCTAGGAATATTCAGCCGCTCGAACTCAGGACGCGGCCGCTGTTTGAGCTCGCTCAATCGACCGCCGGCCTGGGCCAACTCTTGGTTGACCTGATTGTCATATCGATCACGAATCCGGCGTTGCAACCGTCCTTGGGCAATCGCGTCCACCTGCGGTTTTTGCTCAGCTGCCTTGCGACGAGCAATTCGCCGGACAATCCGGAGACGATGTTCGATGGCATAGATATTGGACATCAAGTTCGTGGCCACCGTCGCTGGCTGAGACGACACTCCTGATGGAGTGACAATCACGCGTTTGGAAGCGAATACGGGCGAGCTACCCGTACTGCGCAAGACCACACCTCGGTTGTAGCCTGAGTTGACGCTGTTCATGGTAGCCGACATGTTCAAATCCAGGGCGACACCACCATGCATCGGCAGCACGTCGACCGACAGACTGCCTCGCAAACAGGCTCGCCCGATAACGCGCGTCCCCAACAGGCATTCGTTGACCGGGGAGGGCTCCGCCACGGGGCGCATCAGCAATCGGTTTAACAGATTTTCGCGGGCATAAATCTGCACGTTGGGTACGCGGTACTTTTCCAAGATTTGGGCAACCGCCACCGGTGCCTGACCGCTTTCGGCCAGATAGTTCGTCACGAGCCCGACATCAGAACTACGCTCGGCTTCGGCACCGTCCGGTCGTTCGTTCAGGCTTTCGACCAAGGCCTCCATCCGCGCGTTCAGGATCTGGATGGTGCGCTCAGGATTGGCGCCGTACTTGAGAGCGCGGACGACTTGATTGAGCGCGTTTCTTACCCGCAAAAATGGGGCGTATTCCAACCCCTGGTAGTTCTGCCGCATACTCATTTCGTAGTCGGTGAACTTGGCGATACTAGGACGGTCTTTGTCGAGTTCATCCTTGATCTCTTCCAGACGCAAAAATTTGTTCCAAGCCTGCCCACGCTGCGTGCTCAAGCCCACGTAGTTCTCCAGGCTGAAGATGGCATTGCGCAGCTCCAGCTTGGCTTGTTCTAAATCGGGCAGCCGCTCTTCATCTAGGTTTTGTAGCGCCTGCAAGACAATCCCTTGCAACTCTCTCGACAACGGATCCTGGGCATTCGCCGACAGGGCAGAATCTTCAGCTGCATCACTGTCCGCGGACGTGCGCGTGGCAGAAGATTGCACGGGCTCGGGCGGAACGGGAGCCGGCGTGGGTAGGCTAGAAGCGGACACCCGCTCCGGTTGCAGTGGCTGTGCCTGCTGCGTCGCCACACCGCCGGAGACTGCCTCCCGCAAATCACTGGGGGAACCCTCTTGCTGGGCCCGCAAGCCCGGACCAGAAGCGACTAAAATGGCCAAAAAAGACGACGCTACTAACCTGCTGGTTGCGATTTCCATGCCTGCGCGACGACCCATGTTCGACTCCGTGGATTTTGATGTGGGCGCTCAATCTCGCCCCAGTGTCCCCGGCGTTCAGCCAATTGCAATATGCTTGACCGCTAAGCTTCTCCAATATTACCCAAATTAACGGCGACCGCATGTGTCCACGCGCCGCAAAACAAGCACTTGCCTGGCTGGCCTTATGTTGGCTCATCGGTGCGCCGGGGACCCTCGGGCTACTGAACTCGGCAGCCGCTAATGAAGATCAAAAAGCAGCCTTGCAGCAGCTGGTCGCGGCCCAGTTCGCGGATACTCACGATGGCTGGAGCGTGGACGAAGTCCTGTTGCACGACGAGCGACGCCAGCGGTTCATCGAGGCGTGCCACCGCGAATCATCGCCGCCGCGCGCCACCGCGGACCAACTGTGCGGCGCCTTGCTGCAGGTTCGTAAACGAGGTGGCGAGTTGCCGAAATCCACGCGTGTGGCGCACCGTCAGCCGGAGGAAATGGAGCGTCTGCAAGCGGTGGCTGAAATTGCCATCCGGCGCGTGCAAGACGAATTGGATGTGCCGACGGACGCACTACTGACTCGGGAAAAAGTTCGCCAACGCTTCGACGCCATCGTCCAGAATTTGCTGCCGGGCAGTTCTAATTACTTGGCTCGCAAGTCCGCATTGCAGCTCCGCAAATCCCGCCGTCTGGAACCCGAGCTACTGAAGCGCGTTGCCGATTGGAAGCGTCGGATGGAAACGGTGTCCATGTCCCAGCTGGTCGATGACTGGGATTTGATTCCGCGACGACCAGGCGTCTATTTGTTTTACGATCTCACCGGCTACCTCTATATCGGCCAGGCTGCAGACCTGCGTCAGCGCCTCGCTCAGCATCTCAAGAAATCGGACCGAGCCAGCTTAGCCGAGTATCTTCAACAACACGGCCAGTCGACCATCCACGTCGAGCTTCATATCTTTGAAGTCGACTCCCCCGGCGAACAACTGCGTGTCCGGCGAGCCTACGAAAGTGAACTCATTCGGACGCGCCGGCCGCGCTTCAACTTGGCACCTTAGGTCTCAGACCAGGGTAAGAACCGGCGGCCGGGGGATTGCTCCCTAGGAGCGAAGTGGTGCTGCACGTATCCGAATGGCACAATAAGCTACGTGGCAGTAATAGCAATTACTTTCTGACGGAGCCATTCGTGCAGACAAACCTCATTCTGGCCAAGACCCGTGATCGTCAACCGTTGTCAGCTGACGAAATCCGGCACATGATCGATGGCCTCGTTTCGGGCGACGTTCACGACTATCAAATCGCCGCCTGGGCCATGGCCATTACTTGCCGTGGTCTCACACCGGCCGAAACGGCTCATTTGACCGACATCATGTTGGCCAGCGGCACACGGCTGCAGCGCAGATCGGAACGTCCGCGCGTGGACAAACATTCCACCGGAGGTCTGGGAGACAAAGTGTCGCTGATTCTGGCGCCGCTGCTGGCTTGCTTTGATGTCGAAGTACCGATGCTCAGCG
>JANQOL010000554.1 GCA_028289675.1 Pirellulaceae bacterium | reverse complement strand
GCCAGTACGCGGTGCGCCAAGTACAGCCTGCCGGCTATTTTCACGGAGGGCAGACGGCTGGCACGGGTGGAGGTGATGACAGCCAAAGTGATTTGATTCGAGCGATCGACGTGGTCGCTGGGGCGCAATTGCTCGACTACGATTTCTGCGACATCCCTCCCGCGTCCATCGCCGGCTCGGTCTATGTAGACGCCGATCAAGATTGCACGTTCGACTCCGGTGAAGAGCCGATCGAAGGCGTAACTATCACGTTATTGGATGCTGCTGGTCAAGTTGTGGCCACCACGCAGACGGACGCCCAAGGGAACTACCGGTTTGAAGGACTGAGGCCAGGAGCTTACACGTTGCGCGAATCGCAGCCGGCCGGCTATCTTCAGGGCGCACAAAGTGCCGGATCCGGAGGCGGTGACGATTCCATCCAAGACACCATCTCGGCGATCAATCTGAACCCGGGCGAGGCATTGGTGGACTACGATTTCTGCGAATTACTGCCTGGGTCGATTTCCGGTATCGTTTTCGCCGACTTGGATTTTGACTGTTTCCGAGATGCGGAAGAGGCACCACTGGCGGGTGTTGAAGTACATCTGTTGGACGTTCAGGGACAAGTTGTCGCGACCACACTCACCGATGCCGGCGGCAATTACACGTTCCAAAACCTGCGGCCCGGCGAATACAGTGTCCGGGAGGTCCAGCCCGACGGATATTTTCATGGTGGCCAAAGCGCGCCGGCCTCAGGTGGCGACGACAGCATCCCAGACCTGATCTCCGGTCTGAACTTGGGCTCGGGCCAGAGCATTGTCAACGCTGACTTTTGTGAAGTTCCGCCCGCCGAGATCTCTGGCTATGTATTCCAAGACGGTCCGGTCATTATCAACGCGGATGGAACCGTACCTGAAGACATTCGTCAGATTCGCGACGGAGCGCGGACGGCTGATGACACTCCGATCCAGAACGTGACATTGCAGTTGCGTTCATTGACCGGCCAACCGCTGGATAGTTCACGGGCGTTGCCGGGGACATACACCGGTGCCACGATCCAGGTCGAGACGGACCAGAATGGCTTCTTCCGGTTTTCCGGTTTGAGAGCCGGAGCCTACCACGTCTATCAAATCCAACCCGAGGGATTTGTCGACAGCCTGGACACACCGGGATCCACCACGGGTTTCGCCTTGAACCGAGGAGAGACGGTTCCAAGTTCCATTTTGGACCTCATTCAACTGAATACGCCGGGAGCGGATCCGGGGCTGGACGCAATCCTGGCCATTGAAGTGAACCCTGGCCAAGCCTCCACGGACAACAACTTTAGTGAGGTGATCGCTGAGCCGTTAGATCCTCCACCGCCGCCACCACCCCCGCCGCCACCACCTCCGCCACGCCCCGACTTCCCAGATCCGCCGAACTACGTACGGCCCGCCGCGCTGCGTTCCGAAGTGCCGCGCTGGGAACCATTGCCGCTGCTGATTGGCGTTGGGCATGTAGCACCCGCGACCTGGCACTTGAGCATCATCAACGGTGGCTTCCCACGCGGTAGCCGCAATGGCGAACCACTGGACGAACAGACTGTTGCTGAAAACGCGGATCTGCTGAATGTCTACGCCTGGACGGTCCGTGGGATGCAAGACAGTACTTGGAGGATCGTCAGCACCAATCCTCACGATGTCCAACCATCTCAGCGAATGGTGTTTGATTTGCCGGGCGCCCAGCCTTTGGCAGGTGACTTCAACGGCGACGGCTTCGACGAACTCGCGCTATTCTTGGATGGCGAGTGGTTCATCGACTTAAATGCCAATGGCCGCTGGGACGAAGCCGATATTTGGCTGAAGTTGGGTACTCGTGGCGACCAGCCCGTTGTCGGAGATTGGGACGGCGATGGCAAGGACGATGTCGGTATCTTTGGCCGCAAATGGAGTGGCGACGATCGGGCATTGGCGGCGGAGCCCGGATTGCCGGATCCCGAGAATCAACGGCGCATCAAACCTAAGAATGTTCCGCCTACCGACGATCAAGCGCCCGACGCTCCACGTTTGCTGCAGCGTTCTCGTGGTGGACCGGCTCGGGCGGACGTCATTGACCACGTTTTCCAATTTGGAAATGGTCGAGACATTGCCATCAGTGGTGACTTCAACGGTGATGGGATTTCAACGGTGGGTACCTACCGAGACGGTCAGTGGATCTTGGACATCGATGGCGACGGCAGACTGCTGCGTAGCCGAGATCGTGAAGAGTTCTTTGGCCAGCCCGGCGACCTGCCTCTCGTCGGCGATTTCGACGGCGATGGCGTCGATGAACTCGCCATCGTGCGTGGACGTCAAGTGATTGTGGACTCGAATGGCAATGGTCACATCGACGCTACCGATCAAGTATTCTTGCTGGAATCGACGGACGGCACGGTCATCGTCGGTGACTTTGATGGCGATGGAGCAGAGGAGCCGGCGCTGCACCAATCCGCTGTCCAGCGCAGGACGCTGGAAGCTCGGCGGGCAGGGTAGCGCGACTGGTGTTGGCCAACAAATCACCCACGCCACAGGTCGGTCGGGTAGACAAGTGCAACGACTTGCAGCCGTCTGTTGCCGGGCATCAAGTCTTGCTTGTGGAAGATGATTCGGCCGTACGTTGTCTGCTGCAGCGCTGGCTGTCGCGCTCTGGATTTCGGGAGCAAGCCTGTAAGTGGGGCGCGGAAGCTCTCAGTTCTGCCAGGCCAGCTAACCGATATGTGGCGCTCATTGACTTGGGCTTGCCGGACATGGATGGCTTCCAGGTGGCCCGCCAGTTGCGTGAGTCTCCTCAGGGGCCTAATTGCTGCCTGGCCGCTTTGTCTGGCTACGATACTGGCGAGCACCGTCAGAGGGCCGCTGCAGTTGGATTCGAGCGGTATTTCGTGAAGCCTATTGACGCCGACCAACTTGTACGGGAATTGCAGCAATTGGCGATTGAATTCAACGCGCGCCGCGTCGAGCATTCTTAGTTTGGTGCCGCCGGTTTTCGACGGAATGAGCGCCACCTTCGTTGATGAAGCGAACCGTATGTCCCTGCGGCTCGCGCTAGCGGAGCACCCTTGTTACGACCGGTACAATCGTGCTGCGCATCCAGACATTTGGCGGCGGGCTAAACAGCCTGAACGAATTGCGTGCCGAGAACGCAAGTTCTAGTGGAATACAACCTAGACTTGCAGTGCCAACGCGATGCGCGTCGGTAGGTAACCTGCCATAAGAGGTCTTTTGACTTGCGTCGGAACGGATGGGCTTGCAAGTCCGAGATGGGAAAAGGGCCATGTCGAACCTGGATGCTCACCGAGCCGTTTCGCCTCGTTCGCCCGAACGTCGTACGCCGCTACAGACTCAGCAGCCGCGATTTTGGACTGGATACCACGGCACACCAGGGATTGCAGCGTTCCGCGCTGAGGAGCAGTTCTCCGCTTGGCTACATGCGCACCGCCAGCTGAAAAACACGGACAACGACTATGCGGCCGGCTGCCGAAGCTTTCAGCTGCGGCTGGTCATGTGTGTGCTAGCTGGATGGCTATTCTACTGGACCATCCAGCCTCAGCTTGGAATCCTGGTTGCCGCCGGATTGGCCGGGCTGGCGATGGTCATGGCGGCCGCGTTGGTCGTCGCCGCGGAGCAACGGCGCCGAAATGGACGCATCGGTGCGCGTTTTCAAGCTCGTCAATGAAGCGCTGTTAACGCCACTCGGCTGTGATGGCTGAATCGTGTCCGAAGCTATTGATAAACTTCGTGATTGGCATCACCACCGCTGCGCAGATAAGCCAAGATTTGCTCCACTTCTTCGGCCGTAAAGGTATCCAGCAACCCGGCTGGCATCATGGATACCGGTGATGGTCGTCGTTGGATAATCTCATCGACGTGGATCTGTGCAAAATCTCCAGGCGCGAACATGTTGGTTACCACTGAGATTCGCGTGCCGCTCAGGTTGGCCACGCGCCCAGTGACCACTCCATTTTCAGTCACGAACTGCGTCGCCTGGTACTGGTCGCTAATGCTCTGATTCGGGTCGACGATGGCCGTCAGCATGTCGCGTTGGTTGAAACGCTGCCCGGCGGCGGTCAGGTCGGGGCCCTGAATACCACCTTGGCCGTCAAAACGATGGCACTTGAAGCACTGGGCGGTGGCCGTTAACTGTCGCCCGCGTTGGTAGTCAGGTTTTGCATCCACTTTTTCGAGCGCGGACTGCAAACTATCTACCTTCCATTCCTTCACGTGTTTTCGCGGCGTCAAATCGGCGAGTGGGTCTTTAGGGGCTGGCATATTGCCTGCCAACTCACCCAACTGTGCCTTTTGTTCTTCGCTCAGGTTATCCAACGCGGCGCTGCGAATGTTAGCCAGGAAGCCACCAAAGGACGCTCCTCCACGGGCGCTGGCTACATCGAAGAACCACTGGAAGTAGCCGAGGCGCGATTTGGCATCCCAGCCGCTCTCCACGTTCCGCAAACAAAAAGCAAAGTGAATTTGATCCTCCTGGGCGCTAGCTTGACTCATCTGCTCCACGCAACGTGGCACGATGCCAGGGGCATTCAAGTACACCAGGGCGGCCCCCAACTCTCGGTTTAGCAAGCCATCTGCGTTGGGGAACAGCGAGTCCATTTGGGCTATGGCGGCCTTTCGTTGTTGTTCGTTCGGTGCGCCCAATCGCATCCAAACCAACTCCTGAGCGCGGATCAACTCCAGCTGCGTTGCTTCGGGCAGGCTGGCCAGATCGATGGCGGTTAACTTGGCTAGGAGTGCTTCCTGATCCTGCTTGGACCCGCAGCGAGCCAGCGCGTAGGCGATGGTGATCTGCTGTTGTGGCTCAGTCAATTCAAGAGCTTGGGCGCGCCATTTTTCCACCGGTTGATGTTCGAGAGCAATGCGGGCCGCAAAGCGAATGGCTCGATCAGGGTTACCAACCTGAGCCAACGCAGGAGCGATGGCCGCGGCATCTTCGCGACCATGGAAGGCTTCTAACTGCCGCCGCTGCTTTCTTGCTGCCAGGACTTGGTCTGTTTCTGCAATTGGTTGAGCGGCTGTTGACTCATCGCCGTTATAGCGCACTCGATACAGGCCAGACGCAGTGCGGCGACCTCCGACGGCAAAATACATGGCTCCATCTGGATGAATGACCAAATCCGTCACGGCCATTGGAGCAGCTGACACAAAGGCCTCGGATTGTCCGGTGTAGCTGCTGCCTTCGGCTTGCATGTGCACCGCATGGATGACTCCATAACTCCAGTCACAGATAAACAGGGCGTGTTGGTACTTGGCCGGGAAGTCAGCGCCTGTGCCAAATGCAATCCCGGTTGGTGAGCCGGGGCCAATGTTGACGACCGCACCGAAACTGTCGCCGTAGTAGTCCGGCCACTTGCCGGTGCCGTTTCTCCAACCGAATTCGGCGCCACTGATGACGTGATTGATCCGGGTTGGACGGTACCAGGGAGTGCCGATGTCCCATTCCATATCGGCGTCGTAGGCGAACAAGTCCCCTTGAGCGTTGAAGGCGATGTCGTACTCATTCCGAAAGCCGGTGGCCACCAACTCCACGTTGCTGCCATCCGGGTCCATTCGACAGATCCAGCCTCCTGGTGCCAAGCGACCGCGCATGTGACCCCGGGCATCCGGCAGTCGACCCAACAAGTGGTCCTCGTCCCACAGTTTGGGAACAGCGCCGCCCTGCAATGATGCTGGCAGATCGACTTGATTACCGCTGCAGAAGTAGATTTGCTTTCCGTCGGGTGACAACACCAGTGCGTGCGGTCCATGCTCTCCGGCCTTGTCCGACAGGGGCACGATGTATTCGATCTTGTCAAACTGATCATCACCGGTGGTGTCCGTTAGCCGATACACGCCAGGGCCGCTGGCGTCCGTTCCTTGCAGATCTTTCGCGCGGGCGTTGATATTGATGTACAGCGAGTCAAAAGCGTACAGCATGCCCTGCGCCAGCCCGATGTTGACCTGCAGCGGCTCGACTTGCGCTTGCGCCGAACTAACGTCCACGCGATATAGCTTCCCGTACTGGTCGCTGGCGATGATACGACCCTTCGGATCTAGGCACAGAGATACCCAAGATCCGTGATCATGCTCGGTCACATTGTGTACCAACTCCACCTCGAACCCGGGCAGCGTCCGGAATGCTCCCGCCGGCTCGTCCTGAGCTTGGGCGTGGAAGGAGAACGCCATGACGATCAAGGCGGCGGTTAGTTTGGATACGGAACGCATAAACATGGGACCTGTTGATGAGGGAATTAGTCGTAGTTGTGCGGTCAGACGCTACCAAGCGGCTGCGTCCACGGTGGCCAAGTCAGTCGGGGCTGGCTGGTCGGTCCATTCATGGCAAGGCGTCCTGTTTTGACGCGCCGACCTTGAATCCAATGCAGAAAACTGCCCCGTTATGTGAGGTCGAGGGCCACCGGCCTCACCATTGTAGTCGTCGGAACCCGCTGACGTCACTAGAGCA
>JANQOL010000553.1 GCA_028289675.1 Pirellulaceae bacterium | reverse complement strand
CCGTGACGGTCAGCGACGTCAGTGACCCGAAGATAGTTCACCTGGCGGGGCTCAACCTGCACCGCGCATGGTGTATGCAATCAGTCGCGGCAGCACTTCCGGACGATCACCAGCTTCGCGGACCGTTGGTTGAGAGCGCCCAACTGCATCTGGACGCCGGCATGGCATATATCAACAGCGGACACTACGAGGGCGATCACTGGCTGGCGACGTTTGGTTTGTACGCGGTCGAACGAATCGGAGTCGACGATGTCGAGAAGTGATTGATTCCGGTTGTCACGGACCAACCAACTACCGTTCGAGCGACCCTTTCACTACTACCAACGGACGTTAGTGTTCCCAAGTCGCTGCATAGTCTGCATGCACACCGTAGTGGCAAATAGAAAATCCATCCTGAGGCAAAAAGAGTAAATTCCAATCTAGGCCTCAATAGCCGCTCTGGTCCACCTGTTACCAGCGCAATTTCTGTCGAGACCGATACGAGATACGGAATTGCCCAACATGCCGAGGCTGGAAAACTCGCCCGCACGAAGAATTCGGCCATTCTCACAACGGTGGGCGCGACATCAACAGCCCGCATCTTCAGACGCTGAGGTGTGTTCGACCCACAGCAATCCGCCGAAAACATTGGCTGCTGAGAGCGATGCATCCGAGGCGCGTGGCGCGTCAATCGAATTCGCTTCTGTCGCAATCACCTCAGTGGCTTGCGACGAGAACAACTGGCAACTTCAAACTACTCCGGTGAACTGTTTCTCGAGAAAAAACTACCTATAATGGGCGGGACAGCACTTCCCTCTGGCACGAGTTGCACCAAGCGAATGTCTAGAATCAAGCTAAAGCGAATCTTGAAACTACTTCGAGATCCAAAAAGTGGAATCGTTCTGAATGCCAACGCTTTCTACAAACAACACCACAAACGGGGCACCAGGAAGGCAGCCTTCAGACTTATCACAAACGCCTGCCAACGCGAATTCATCACGATTTGGGAACTGTTTGATCATCCCAAAGAGTTTGCTGAGTGTGGCAAGGCGTTGGCCGAGGAAATCAGGCGGATTCGCCGCAATAAACGATTTGACTTTGCGGCAACCGGTGGTCCGGCCGCGAAACAGCTGCTGGACTACGTCCACGCTTGGATCGAAGTCCCCCAGCTTGTTGAAGCGGAGGATTACGTTCTTTCCTCCGCAAATGACGAGACTGGGGAACTGGACTCTGACGCCGGTGAAGAGTTGTCAAAGCTATATCTCGGGCCGCACATCGCGCGACTACATGGGGAGGACCTAGTTACAGGTCTAAACGGCGCTCCAGTACTATTAGTAACGGACGTGATCGGCCGACGCGGCTATGTTCAGGAAATGGGCCGACTGCTCGAAAAGTTTGGAGGTGAGCTCGTTGCTGTCGCCGGCCCCATTCTAATCAGTCCGGATCTCATTCTGTCGGAGTTGCTCAGTGGCAGTCGGCCGCTATTGAGAGTTGGTGGCGATAACGCTGCTGAAGTTCGCGTACACAGTCTGCTGCACTACCCGCTACGCGAACTCGCAGGAAGCACAAAGACGCGCGGTCTGCTAACTTTGGAAGACTTGATGCTCAGTCGACGAAGCCATGCCTTGCAGGATGCGCATAAACTTGGGTGTGAGCCCGATTACTACGTTGACAGGGCGATTGGGATCATTGGCAAACTCTTGAAGGCCGAACCAAAATCGGATCGAAAGAATCTGGCTGAGGACATTGTTGAGAGTATTCGCAAGGCTTTTGATCGACCACTGCTTGGATTGCCAGAAACCCCGGCATTGGCCTCAAGTATCAGCATAGCACAGGAGCGGTCGCCAGACGCTAAGCAGGGATGGTTGGGGTCGTTGGCTGACGTTACCAGATGGCTTGAGGACGAGGGGGACTCTGTTACGCCGGAAGTGTTTCGCCCCATTCTGAAGGAATTGGTTTCGGCATTCTTCCAGACCGTTGCTGAAACGATGGATCGGCGACTTGGGGCCGCTGGCGAACATCGGCGTGGTGTGGCGAAGGAAGTAGCGGATTCATGCTGTGACTCATTCCGTAAGCCGTTCCGGGTAGAGAAACTTCGAGCTCTGCGAGATTCATTGAGTGAAATGAAACCTACAAAGATTACTGGCCGTCTGTTTTGCGTGCCTTTATTCGAGCTGTTTTGTTCTTTTCAAGAGCGCGCGTTTGACGAAGATAAAGTAATCCGTATTGATCCACTGACTAACTTGCCCGAACCACCGACGAAAGACCTGCCTTGGCCAAATTCGGTGATGAGTCCGTGCTTCGGACCGGACAAAATGTTTGAAATTCTCGAGGCGAGCCGCGCGATCGACTTTGCATTCTATGATTCAGATCAGCGTACTTGCATGTTTGCATTTCGTTTGCCGAGAATCTTCGAATTTGCAGGGGATAAGATTTGGCGGGCAATCAAGAAGCGGCAGATCGCTCCTGACGAAAAACTTAACGTGTCCACGATAGCCGATGCTCTTCGACGTAGGAAGAACGTCGTGTTGGCTTCAACTGTCGTTCCAGTTGATCTCCAATTCAAGGGCTTTATTGAGAGTTGTTTGCTGGCGGATGAAAAATATGTCAAGCCGCTTGACTGTGTTTTGATACCGCGAAAGGACGCAGTTGGTCCGTCCGCACACAGTTTTTTTCCACCGCCTGTGCATGCTACGCATCTAAAGGGCCGGCACGTCATACTCCTGATGGCCTCAGTGCAATCAGCTGAGAATCTGCGCAGCCTTGCATCGCTTTTGGCCCGTTACAACGTAACGGGAATCACGGTGGTCTGTTTGCTTAGTCGAATGGGTTCCCACGCTTACGAGTTTGTTGCGCGGTTGAAACGCCTTGCAAAAGGTGGCAGCTTGGACAAACAAGTGCCGATCAAGTTTATTCCAGTTTTCAATGTGCCTGAGTTTCGGTATGAGGACGTCCAACGGTTTCAATCGGAGGCTAAAGCTGTTCTAAGTAGCTTCGCTAATCGAACACACGTTCCGGTTTATCAGCGGCTTGTCCGCCAGTACGACAAGTACTTTCAATCGCGTGCACCCACCTCAGGACGATTTGCAGCGGGCGAAACGACTGCAATACGCAAAGAACAAATTGAATACATGGGGAAGCAAGTGACTGTCCGCTCGGAAGAGGGCAAAATGCTTGCGCTCTGTTCGAAATTGATCGTCGATGGAGATTACGAGCCATTAATCGATTTACTGGCAACGGTTGACGACAAGGGGATTCTATTTCGTCTGTTCGCCATTCTCATGGGAGACATCCGGTTCCTGCGAGTGACCGGGCGCGCAAGGTATCTCTATCAGGTAATCGCCAAGCGAATTGAGAACGAAAGAAATCAGCGTTTCAGCGCTGAGTCTGACTCTCAGAAGGTTATTCAAGAGGCGATCAACAACGAGATCCATCTTTTGGTGGGTACTGTCTTGTTGGCCGCATACGACGGGCTCGACGTCGAGAAATGGGTGTGGGACTTTTTGACGTGGAATTACCCTCTGGATTTCTGGCGCAGCCATCCTCGCAACTCGCTGGCTTTCCTCGCGGATGAAAGGGTTGGCTGGGTCGTATCTATGCTCTTGCGCGTCGGGCTTCACAACTTTGACAACCCTGATCGATTCAAAGAGCTGAAGAGCGATCTGACTTCATACTTGAAACAGTTGATGGGACTGATCTCAGAATTCGACAGAGTTGATTCGTTCGATACTGAAGACGACACAAAGTTGCGGCACCAGTGGTCGCAGGCCCTATCGTCTCTGCAAATGCTACTCCATGATCTTGGGGAGTATGAAACACGCGAGAAGTTTGAGGTTATTCGCTTCCTCCATTCGAAGCTGATTGAATCGGCTCAACATCACAATCCGATCGATACTGGTTTGGTGCGGTTGATTAGTCGGCTCACGAAAGTGCGCGACGAACGTAAAGTTCGCGACGAGCGAGTTCGTTTCCGTTTCGATGTTTGGTTCGCCGGGAACGCAAAGAAAGTGGACAAGTTGCAGCGCAGCCTCGCGGACGCTGTACGTACAAGTGGTGTGCTGGAGCAAGTCGCCGATGCCTGTATCCGACTTTTCGAGTTTGCACCGGTTTCGCCGCAAATGGCTAAACGCTTTGCTGTCCAAAACGGAGAGAGCGTCTTCTCAAGAACTGTGGACCGTTTGGCTCGGACGGTCGAGATAGCACGACGCGAGAACCGACTGTCAGCATTCGAGATTGACTGTATGGTGAAAGACGCGAGCAAAATTTCAAACGACATATGGGACCCACTTGTATCACCGCTATGGGAGATTCTGGGATGGTATGTTGTTCCCCTCCGAACAACTATTCTGGAGAGCATGGAGGATGCTGAACAGTCGCTTCATGAATTGGGCCCGGTGTGGGCCAAAGAGCTAGACCGACTTCGCAAAGAAAGAGAGAGAGAACCTGAAGTTTTTGTCCTAGTCGATCACTCCGTTTTGAGGGAAGTGCTTCGGAATGTTCTGTCCAATGCGAGGCATAGTTTCAGAGAAAGTAAGGCACGAGTCGATCGAAAGTCGCTTGTCGATCGAGCCATTTGTCGAGTTAGGACAGATGTCAACGATCGCGCAAGTCAGGGTTGGAGTACGGAAGTACGCGAGTTTGTGGAGGTGAGGATCGAGACCCATGGGCGACCCTATGATCCAACGAATGGCAGGGACGGTTCGGTACGGATCACAGGTCCAAGGACGATTGAACGACAGATAAAGGAAATGGAGGAGTATGGTGGCTCACTTCAAGTCGAGAGTTTGACTCATGGAGCCGATGACGCGACTGGAACTGCCGTAACCATAAGATTGATTTCGAGATCTGATGTATGGCATCGGATGAATCCTGTAGTTCCCGATAATTCAGAGAAGGAAGCTAGAGATGCAAGCACTGGCCTGGGACGATGAGCCCGAAGAATACTTCGAAGACCTTAAGGTCCACCTCGCGAGCTACGGCATCCAAACTGAGATTGTGAGCGATGCGAGTAGCATGCCTGCACTGCTCGAAACGAAGCGTTGGGATCTTGTCATCACTGACGTTTTTGACGACAAGAAGGTTGCTCACGAGCGATCTCCTTACGGGGTTCACATCGCAAAATTAGTAGTAGAGAAAGAGCTTCCGCTGTATGTTGTATCGAGCGCTCCGACGCAAGAAAAAATTGGGGATCTCCCTTCTGGAGTGCCCATTTACTCGAAGCGCACTCCACCCGGTTTCGTGGCATATGAGATATGCCGTGATCTACGGCGACGCGAGACTTGGGTTGACCTTCAGAAAGTCTTCTTGATCTACGGACATGATCGCGATTCCAACGACGCTTCGCAGGTAATCAGAGCGGAACTTACCCGATGGGGCCTCCAAACCGCAACAATTTCTGGCGATTCGATGGAGGGGGATATTGTAACTGACTTAATTGACAGCATGCGTGATGCTGCAGCCATAATAGCTGTTTGTACACCGGACGATGAGGTCGTTGATTCGACCTCAACTGTTCTTTACCGTCAACCTCGCCAGAACGTGCTACTTGAGATCGGCATGGCCATGGGGCTAACGAGAAGGCTTAAGAAGCTGAGCTTTATTCAACGTTGGCATGCTGAAGACAAGAATCTGCAAGCCAGGCTACCGAGTGATCTAGGCGGAGTGGTAACAATGAGATTCAGGTACGACGTCCAAGAGATCCTTCCAAGTCTGAAACAGCGACTTGTTGACCTCGGCGTGGGTCTCGATGGCCGCTGAATCGTGGGAACAATGCGATTGAATTCTCCGCAAGGACTTTGGCGACCGAACATCGTTATGTCTTGCCGAAACTGCTCTTCATCTGGCATTTGCCGTCACACCCACGCAAGTTGTTAGACCGCGACTAAGATCGAAGTTGGACAACCAACTTCATTTACTGCGTTGGCGAGTCCGCTTCGGTGGGTAGTGTCCGTCAAGTTGCGCACATTTGATTTTTGGTCGGAATCCTTGAGCTGCTTTCGATGAGCCCCTTTCGCCTTCGCCATCGCATCGGCCTTCGT
>JANQOL010000551.1 GCA_028289675.1 Pirellulaceae bacterium | reverse complement strand
GTTCGCTGCCATGGATCCCGTCGTCGGCGCTAAACAGCACGATGCCGTTCAGATCGGTTAGCTCTCGCGGACCCGAGGGCGCGCCATCAGGGTTGATGTTGGTAACCATCATGGTGCCAGCTTCAGTTCCATCGCTGACCCACAGCTCGCGACCATTGCTGCGATCATCTCCATCGAAGAATAGCTTGTCCCCGACCGATACGATCTCCAATGGGGCGAGGCCACCGATGGGTGAGCCATCTTTCAAGATCTGCGTTCCGTCTTCAGTTCCATCGCTGACCCAGACTTCTCGTCCAAGTGGCCCGCCAGCATCGAAATAGAGCAGGTTTTGATGCTCCACCATTAGTTGGGGAAAGGAACTGCTGGATCCCGGAGCAACGTCCTTGATCAACTCAAAGTCGGCTGTCAGCAGTCGCCTGGCTTCGAGCTGCTGAAATCCGCGGGTCAATGAACGAAATGACTTACGGCGGGGCAAACGCGGCATGGCGAATCACGGTGGGAAGTCGGAGGAAGGTTGAGAGATGGCTGCTTGGGCGGCCGTCGGTGAAGAGGCTTTTACAGTCCCACCCGTCAGTCAGCGAATCGTCATGGGCTGAGTGGCAGTTGGGAGGTCTCTATCATAGTAGAAACCTGCATTCCGGGATCTGGGAGTTTGCCGCTTGCTGGTGGATTTGAAGGCCAATCTCAACCTGTTTGGGGAGGTTCGAAATTGCCATCGGCAGGTGGGATGCTGCACCGGACGGCTAGCGGGCGTACTGTGATATCACGGGATGTCATCTCTTCCAGCAGGTTGTCGACGGTCCAACTGCTGTCGGCATCGCAAACGTTGATGAATGCGGTTTTGCCGACGGCCAGAGTTCCCACACGCGCGTCTAGATTCAACGCACGAGCCGAGTTGTTGGTGACTGCCGCCAAGGCCATCTCGGGGGAGACATCAGGATGAGCCTGCCGCGCCTGCACCACCTCTCGCCACAGTTGCAGATCAGGGTTGCTCGCACGCGAGTCCGTGCCCAGGACAACCGGAATACCGAGCTGGCGAAACATCTCCCACGGGTACGGCGCGTGACCAAAGTGAACATGAGTGCGAGGACAATAAACAATCGAGATGGATGGCGACTCCGCCACTTGCTCCGCCCGGCTTCGGTTCAAGTAGTTGCCATGAATCAACAATCCGTGGGAAAACTTCGATAGCAGCTGAATAAAGTCTTGGATGCTAGGACGTGTCTCTGGAGGTTGAATTCCCAGCCTTTCGAAACTGGATCGAAATGCACCTTGACCTTGCTCCAGCCACTCCAGTTCGGCGGGGCTCTCGGCGACGTGCGCCGCCACAACTCGATTGGTTTGGCGCAGGCCCTGGAAAGACAGTAGTTGCTCGAACAGTACGGAATAGGGCGCGTGTGGGGACAGACCCAAGTCGAGCAGTATGGAGGGAAGCGGATCCGCATCCAATAACGCTTGTGCCCAAGTCAAGGAACCTTGCAGCCGATCTGCACTCAGCCCGATCAACTCGGGCATGGCCAAGACTCCGGGACGCTGAGCATCGGCTAAGTGTTGTCGCCAGTGTCGCGGCAGGTGTTCGTCGACTGGCCATTCATTCGGCAGACTTTGCGGTGACCAAGGCGGCGTGACGATATCAGCCGCGGCGCAAGTCCCATGGTAAAACGCCTCCTGCAAGCCCAATTGAATAGCTGCCCGATGCGCGGTTAGCAACTGATCGCTCGTCAGGTCCTGTTGTGTCTGGCGACGATGGGCGACAACCTGTGAAATCCAGTCGGGGAATGAAGCGCCTGCCGCCAATGGAGCCGTCAGATCGCTAAACTCCAGATGCGTGTGCGCATTGATCAACCCCGGCAAGAGCACGGCGTCGTCCAAATCCAAATCAGCGGGGCCGCCGGAGGATCCGCCGATGGCCACGATTTTGCCTTGCCGAATGGTCATCTCACCCGGACTCAGGATCCGATCGGGTGCACATACGACGAAGCGGGACCGGACTCTCAGGCATTCCATGTCCAAGGCATTGATCCGTTCAGGAGCTGATCTGTTGAAAAGGGAGCGTTTGCAGGCGGAATTCTTTCATCGCCCGACGCGGGTAGTGGCTCGCGATCTCTTGGGCACCACATTGGCGCGCCGTTTGGAGAATGGCCAAGTGTTGCGCGGTATTGTAGTTGAAGTTGAGGCCTACTTGGCTCAGGGAGACGCGGCCAGTCACAGTCATCGTGGTCCGGGAAAGAAAAACGCATCCATGTATCTTCAGCCGGGGACGTTGTACGTGTACCCCATCCATGCTCGCCACTGTTTGAACGTCGTCACAGAGCCGCCCGGCAAGGGCGCCGCTGTGCTGATTCGCGCCCTGGAACCGCTTGAAGGCCAACTCCACATGGCCCGGCTCAGGTCCCTGCAGCCGATAGAAGCTGTCGGACATCGTGAGCGGCCCTCCTTGACTCAGGGGCCTGCGCGCTTGTGTCAGGCCTTGGACGTTGATCGCTCGCTAGATGGACTGGATTTGACCCGCAGCCGGCAGATGTGGTTTGAGCCAGCCTGCCAGGCGGTGACCGAAAAGCCTTGGAAGATCAAAGCGTCACCGCGAATTGGTATTTCCCAGGCACAACAAATGAAACTGCGGTGGTTCATCGATGGCAATCGGTTTGTCAGCGGTCAATCGCGAGACCATTCGCGAGGCAGAACACAGTCGTTTGTGGCCGAGGTAGACTAAGCAGCGGTTGGGATTCGTGGGTACGGTTGGCATGGGAGACAAGTGGCAATGAAGTGGACACTCTGGTTGTCGGCGCTGCTGATTTGTTGTGCGAGTTCGGCGCTGACCGCGGCCGAACTTCGGGTTCGGGTTGCTGTCTTTGAGTGCGATGTGACGCCCGAAGTGGGTAGCCCGCTGGCGTACGATCCCATGCGCGAAGCCACCGCCCCGCTCCACTGCAAAGGACTGGTGTGGTTGCCCGCTGACGCTCCACCTATCGTGATGTGTACCGTGGACTGGCTGGGGGTCGCCAACGCGGCGCAAGACGAGTTTCGGCAGCAGCTGGCGGAGGCCGTCAACACGACCTCTGAGCGTGTAGTCGTACACGCGCTGCATCAACACGATGCACCACGTTGTGATCTGTCCGCGGCACTGGTCTTAGACGAACTGGGATTGGCGAAGGAGCACTTCGACGTGCCGTTCCTGCGAGCCTGCTTTGGCCGCGCGGCCAAAGCAGCCCGCGAAGCGCTCGACGACGCGGTGCCCATTGAGTCCTTGGGTGTCGCCAGAGTTCGCGTGCAGCAGGTGGCCTCCAACCGGCGGCTGCTGGATCCCGATGGCCAAGTGCATGCGACGCGCTATACGGCTTGCCGGGATCCCAGTCTACGGGCATTGCCCGAGGGAGTCATCGATCCTTGGCTGCAAGCCGTCTTGCTGCGCGGACCCCAAGGCCCCGTGGCGATGGTGTCTTTCTATGCGACGCACCCGCAAAGTTACTACCGGACGGGCCAAGCAAATCCTGATTTTCCCGGCATGGCCCGCAACCAACGCCAGCGAGAGACGGGTGTCTTTCATCTCCATTTCAACGGTGCGGGGGGCAACATCGGTGCGGGCAAATACAACGATGGTGCGCATGAAAACCGGCAAGTACTGGCCGACCGCATGGCCGATGGCATGCGACAGGCCTGGGAGCAGGCACGGCAGGATCGTCGTTCGCTCGACCAACTGTCATGGGACACGCGCCCCGTCCGCTTGCCTTTGGGCAAACATCTGCAAGAGGCGGAACTGTTGGCAACTTTGCGTGATGCATCCACTCCCGCGGCGACTCGCTTGAATACGGCCAAGAAAATCGCCTTGCTGCGCCGGCATCAGGATGGACGGACTATCGACGTGTCACGGATGTCGTTGGGGGCCGCGCAATGGCTGTTCCTGCCAGGTGAGTTGTTTGTGGAATACCAGTTGGCCGCGCAAGCTCTCGCGCCTGGGCAACCAGTGATGTTGGCTGCCTACGGTGACTATGGCCCTGGCTACATTGGGACCAAAGTGGCGTATCCTCAAGGCGGTTACGAAGTGAGTCAGCGGGCGTCCAACGTGGCGCCCGAAGTTGAGGAGGTGCTGATGGGCGCCATGTGCGAATTGTTGCAGACGCCGCTGGGGCAAGTATGGGCCAGTGATTTCACCGATCGTCAAGGAACATTGCCTTAGCAGAAAAGAGTCTCGAGCCGCTTAAAGAGCGGACAGATCGGGCCACTGCGGTTGTCGCAATCGAAGCAAAAACGTGCCCCAACGCCGCAGCAGTTTTTCGCGATCGGTATTGAACTGCTGGCCCTCCAGCGTCAACCACTGCATCCACTGCAGCGCCGCCAGTAGGCAGCTCGAGCGGTCCAGCAAGGCAACGCGCCGGGGGTCGATCTCGTGAACGCTGCGGTAGTCGTCGATGCCGGCTTGCCAGTTCGCCGCACAATGTGGCTCCAGCGAACCCAGCAAGCGCGCCACATCGGTGGCGGGTTCG
>JANQOL010000499.1 GCA_028289675.1 Pirellulaceae bacterium | reverse complement strand
ACCAGATTCCAACGCTTGCCGCCCAAACCCTCGTAGGAATTCCATTGCAGCCCGGGCACGAACAACATCGCGGCAATGTTCTGGCCGTTGATCTTGGCGCTTCCCCAAGTCGTCTCAACGTTGGCAAACTTCAAATCAGTGGCACCGGTAATGGAGTCGCCGTTGAGCATTACCACGGTGGTGCTGTTGTCTTCGGCGGCCGGAAAGCGAATGCCTGCCACTTCCGACAAAGGGATGGACGCCTCTCCGAAAGCGGTCTTGATGGGCAGCGACGTGGAATCCATCAGGGTGCCAGTGATCACACTGTCGTCAACCAACGTGGCCGCTACGGTCAGTGGCCGCAGGGCCTTGGTCGGAGTCGGCTCCGCCTCAGCAACCGCCTCGGCAACGGCTTCTTCCTGGGCAAAGGCCTGCGCCAACGAGATACAAACCAAACTGAGGGTCAAGATCGCCAGACCCAGGATTTTTGTACGATGCATAACTGAAAACTCCAACTGAATTACGGCCTGGGGATCTGGATGACTCCAACGGTTTGCTGATCTTCCAACGACTTCGAACGGCGAGATCCGCGATGTGAAATTGGACGTCGTCTCAGCCCCATCCAGGCTAATTACGCCGCCCGGAAGCCGGCTAGAGATCGGTGCCTAAAATTCGTAAGAAATCGTCGTCCTACCGCCCAATTGAAGCAATCGTTACAACCGCTACCGCAGGGTTCGCCCATCGCTGCGCGGATATCTCAGGAGTCCACGGTACTAGCGGAGCCGAAATCTGCTCAGCGACAGCTAAACTTCGAAGCGCAGCGGAGCAACTCAGCGTTCCGGGGCAGCGCAAAAAACTGGGTGAGCGCCAATTTGGAGCACTCACCCAGGTAACGTTCTTGAAGACTGGCTCAACCGACTACGACGACTTGCACGCTTGGCAAGTGCCGGAGGCAGAACCCGTGCAGCTAGTGCAACCGCCCGTGATGACTGGAGCCGGAGCAACAGTTGGTGAGCCGCCGCACGTCGTGCAGCCACTCTGAGGCAGGCCAGGACCGCCGGCACCCGAACAGGGATAAATGGTCACAGGCACCAACTTGGGCACCATGCGGCACACTTGAACTTGAACTTCCTTGGAGGATGGGACGGGAACCCGCACGGTGTACTCCTCGGTAATCTCTTCGTTCACCGTGTCATAACGAGTCGTGGTAATTGGCTCGACTCGCGTCTCTGGCACGTTGATCGTGTAAGAGATCTCCTTGGTCCGCTTCTCGGTTGTGTAAGTCACGTAAGGAATCGTCTCGGTGCGCGTCTCCTGCTTGTAACTCAACTCCTTGCGAGTTCGCGTACGCGTTTCCTCGTTGTACTGCACAACCTTGCGAGTGCGAGTCCGTGGCTCATCGACGTAGTCGACGACCTTGCGAGTGCCGGTTCGTTGCTCGGGAGCGTAAACCATGTAGGTGCACTCGTAAGGAATCTCCTGCGTTTGCTGCTCGAAGGCCGTGTAGGTAACTTGCTGGCTTTCCGAGACATTCTCGATGACGGGCACTTGCTCGGTCACGACATTGGGTACCCACACGCGGCGAGACACCGTTTGCGTGGCCGGTGCACAGCTAGCAGCCGGCGCGCATCCGCCCGAGCAATCGCCGGTGACGACCGCTGAGGAATCGCAGCCGCCGCATCCGGACGACCCACAGCCTCCGCCTCCGCAGCTACTGACCGTGGTGGCACAACCGCTGCCACAGCTGGAAGCCACTCCGCAGCCGCCACAGCTACCGCACGTCGATCGCGCCCGACAGCCACTGGCCAAGGTGACATAGCTTTGCCCACATCCGCCGCAGGAACCACAGCTGCCGCTATAGGTTCCACAGCCGCCCACGCTAATGCTGGCCATCGAAGCCGCGGGAGCGCAACTGGTGGTTGAACCGCAACTGGTAACCGGCGCCGCCACCTCTTCCGTACGAACTTCCCAGTGACCGTAGTCTTTCGTGACGGTCTTCATGCGTGTCACAGGCCGGCAAACTTGAATGGTGCGGCTTTTGACGACCGGCACCGCATTGGTCACTGTTTGCATTTTGGTCTGCGTTTGCGCCTGAGGCACGTACACGGTGTAGGTGAACTGCTCGTCGCGCAGCTTCGCGACTTTGACCATGTATTGCTCGGGGACATCAACCAGGTTCGGTACGCGAACCGTGTAGGTGTCGGTGACTTCGTTCCACACTGGAACAGTCTCAACGAGTTCGACCGTTTTCTCTTGCTTTTGAGGAACGAGCACGGTGTACTCAACGGTCTTGGTTTCCGTCTTAGGCACCATCACCGTAGTCGTGCGATAATCTTGCACTTGCACCGGTACTTGCCGAGGCACGGTGCGCGTACGATAGCGGATCTCATCCTGGTACTCGGTCGTGCACACCGCCTTCGACTCGGTGAAGTACTTGGGCTCCATCACGACTTTGAAGGACTGTACCGGACCACAATCCAGAAGATCATTCTGTTGCGTGGGTACCATGGCTTGTATAGGAGCGGCTTGCATAGGAGCCATCATCGGCGCTGCCGAAGCGCACGATGCGCAGCCACCATTGCTGACGACTCCACTGGCCGAAGCGCCGACCGTGGCTCCGCAGGCGGCGCATCCACCGGTGCTGGTGACGACGGGCGAAGCCGCACCGCAGCCCGAGCAGCCCTCGCTGGTCGCAGTTCCGCATCCGCCTCCATTGGCATCGCCGGAGCAGCTGGAACACGAACTAACCCCATAGCCCCCACAGGAGGCAGCTGCGCAAGGGTCACTACATCCCCCGCGTCGAAATAGACCGCATCCTGCGTGAACCTCACTCGCCAAGATGGCGAGGATGGCGAGGCTCGCAATCCAACGAAAACGTGTCATTTTGGGCATTCTCCTAAACAAATCATGATGCTTACTACAGATTAGAAAGACTGTATTGGTTACGGAGTTTAACTAGAACAAATTGCTTACACAAATTACACAGTCCGCAAAATCCGCCGAATGCAAATATTCTGCGCAATCTAGGACGATGCCGCGCAATTCGGCATCGGGCAGCTGGCATCAAAGACCAGCGCGATTAACCTCAACCCGATGAAGTTCAATGGAGGTACTGTGCGCATGAACAGATATATTTTGGGTTGCCTTTGCATCGGCTGCAGCCTGCTAGGCGTTCGTGTGGACGCTCAAGAAGCCGCTCCCCGCGTAGCTCGCTTGGAAATGAAGCTGACGCTGAACAAGCAAGTGATCGACGTGATCGAAAAAGGGGATCTGCTGACGGTGCTGAGTGAGCGCGAAAAGTCGTATGTGATCCAAACCTTCAATGGACAGAAGGGAGCTGTAGCTAAAGTGAACGCGGTCGCGCTCGGCGAAGCCGTACCGATCTACGACGAACTGATTGACGAGCATACCGAGGAGGGCCGGCTCTACACGCTGCGGGCCAGCGCTCACTGGGCGGCCGGGGACACCGAATCCGCGCTGGCGGACTACGACAAGGCCATCGAACTGGGTTACGACGAAGCGCACGCCTATGCCAGTCGCGGACTCTTCCATGCCGCCATGCGGAATCATGAGCAGGCCATCGAAGATTACACCCAGGCTATCCAGAAAGATCCTCGCGACGAAGTGCCGCTGCTCAATCGTGCCGCCGTCTACATGGCCACGGGCGACTACGAGCAGGCCATCCAAGACTACACACAAGCCACCAAGCTGCGTCCAGACAATCCGGTGCTGTACTCGCAGCGGGCCGTGGCTCGCAAGTTGTTGGGGCAACTCGAGATGGCGATTCAGGATTACGATCGGGCGCTGGAGTTGTCCGACAAGGATGTGTCCGCATGGATGGGACGCGGTTTCCTAAGATTCCAGCTCGGGCAGCATGAACAAGCCATCGAAGACTTTTCGCAAGCAATCGAGATCGCGCCACAAACAGCAGTGGCCTACAACAACCGAGGATACAACTATCAATTGCTCGGAGATCACACGGCCGCGCTCGAGGACTTTCGCAAGGCCACGGAGCTGGCTCCGCGCTATCTGCTGGCATTGCAGAACAAAGCTTGGCTGCTGACCCTATGCGAAGACCAAGCTCTGCGTGATCCAAGTCAAGCGATTGAGACGGCGGAAAAGATCTGCGAACAATCCGAGTATCAGGCCGTCAGCGATCTAACCTTGTTGGCCGCCGCGCACGCGTCAGCCGGTGAGTTCGACACGGCAATTGGTTGGCAGGAAAAGGCCATTGAGCTGGCAACCGACGAGCAAAAAACGACATCGAGGCAAATTTTGGAACTGTACCGCCGCAACTTGCAGCTTAATCCTCTGCTGCTGGATCCTGCCGCCGAGCGTCCCCCCAGCCCGATTAGCACAAGGCCGCGCAAGTAAGTCGGTGCTATGGTGCCCGTGAACGTTCCGTTGCTTGACTGCGCTCGATCAGACGCTGAAGGCCCGCCAAGTTTTCCTGCAAGCTTTGGCGAGCGTCTAGTTCATTGCGATGGTCCAAGATGCCGACGGGACCTCGGTACTCGACCTGCCGGATCCACTGCAGCAGTTCCGCATCCTGCTCCCCGGCGCCCAGGGGCAAAATCTTTGGACCTCCTACGGTGGTACCGTTCAAATTCAAACATAGCAGATATGGCTTGAGCTCCCGCAGCGCTTCGGGAAAAGCATCCAAGTCGTGGTGACCGTGGTGAAAGTTGTAGACCACGCCTACGTTGTCCAGATCATCTAGTTGTTCCATGATCCCTACTAGAACTCGAGGTTTCCCAACCCATCCACCATGGTTGTACAATCCGACTTGGCAGCCTAATGGCTGGGCCTGTTCGGCCAGCTGACGGATGGCGAGGGCTGCCAAGCGGATGCGTTCGGGTTCACTCTTGGTTTGAGCCAGCTGCTCGTCGGGCAGCATGATCCACAACTGTGTTGACACGTTTCGCCGCCGCAAAAACTGGAGAATGCGTTGCGTGCCAGGATCTTTGGCAGGTTCCAGCGAGCTGGAACACCAAAATGCGGTGAGCTCGATTTTCCGCGCCTGCAGCGCGTCCAACTCGGCATCCCAAGTCGGCACATGCTTCTCTCGCCAATCATAGGCCAACCGCGTGATTCCTAGATCGGCCAGCATGGCGGCCCGCTGCTCGGGACCACGCTCTGCAGCGTCAAAAGGGACAATGCACCAAGCTACCAATTGCGAGACCTGAAGATTGTCGGGCACTTGGGCGATTGCTGGGGAAGCCACTGCAGCGAACACGATCATCGACATGCAAGCCACTTGGCCCCATTTGGCAGTTGAGCGCGGCATTTTGGGACTCTGGTTGAAGGTTCAGACTGACAGGATCATGCGGAACAATCCGACCGGCCGCCGGATATCCGGCGGATCTTCTTTTTGCTCGGTGGTCGCTTGCAAGGCACTCAGCCACAATGGAGACAGGGAGATCCACGGCTGTTCCGCAGCCGTATCATACCCAATGTCGCGCCCTTGCGCTCGGGCACCCGCCGCGTGAACGGGCCTCGAACATGCAAACTCACGCTGCTGAGAACGAAGACGATGATTGTTGAGCGCGCTCGTCCCCGTTCTGACTCGTGCAGGCGGAAACTCGTCACCGCGATTGTCAAAACGGTCACGGCTGGCCTGGTGTGCTGCGCGCTTTTATGCTTCGGCAAACCAACCAGTGCCCAATCGTCGGACGAGTTGACCGCAACGGTGTTGGACAGCGCTCAGTTCGCGGAGCAGCTGTTAAGCATTGCCGATATCTGCGACCGCTATGAGTTGCCAGCCCAGGCCGAGCTTACGCGACGTTGGCAGTCACCCAATCTGGACGGCGAAACCACGCTGTATTTGCCGAAGCCATTGTGGGATGAAACGCAAGCCTCCAAGCTGGCTACTAGTTGGGCTCGGCGATTCAATGCGGCGCGGCGCCAGCACGCGGCTCATCTGCTTCAGGCCGCCGATCAATGGATTGCCCAGGATGAAACGGCCGCTTATCGAATGGTCTGGCATGCCTTGCGAGAGGATCCCGGCAATGAACGTGCTCGACAGATCTTGGGTACGCTCGCCAAAGCCGCCGATGTGCGGCCGAAGCTGACACGCGGCCGCACAGCTCATCCAAGTTTTGGCTGGCCCGCAGGCACTTACAGTCGAATCCAGACACCACACTTTTTGCTGACCACTCGGGGCGATGCTCGGGCTAGCCGGCGTTTGGCCGAACAACTGGAACAGTTCTACGCGCTGTGGTCGCAGACATTTTTTGCGTGGTGGTGTCCGCCCGAGGTCCTGAAAAACCGTCTGCAGGGTGCTAGCGCACCTTGGCCGAAACACCGTAATCTGGAAGTTGTGTTGCTGAAAGATCGCGAAGATTACATTCAAACGCTGGGTGGCAACGAAGGGCACATCGGCGTGTCCGTGGGCTACTACAGCCCCGATGCGAAGCAGAGTTTTTTCTATCCGTCGGCCGAACTGGATCAAACGCTGTACCATGAACTGACGCATCAGTTGTTGATGGAAGCCACACGCATCGGCGCGCAGGCTGACGCCGGCACCGACCGGGAACTGTGGCTGTTGGAGGGCATCGCGCTCTACATGGAATCGTTGGCGGAACGCGACGGCTACTGGACTCTGGGTGGGATCGACGCACCGCGATTGCAAACGGCACGTTATCGCGGCGTGCGCGACGGCTACTGGCCGGAATGGTCAACGTTTCACAGCGGGAATCTGGAGAGCTGGAAGCGCGATCCAGAGATTTCGCGTCTTTATGCGCATGCAGTGGGGCTGAGCCACGTGTTCCTGGACCGACTTGGCAACGCGGCCCGCGACGCCTACCTCAAGGAACTGGCCAGCGTCTACCAAAATCAGGCCTCCGACGACCGGTTGCTCACATTCTTGGCGCAGGACGAAGCGCGGGCGACGGAGCGTTATCAAGAATTGTTGATCGTGCAAGAATCGCAGTTCAAGGATTTATTGCAAGCTGCCAGGCAACCCGAGGAATTGGTGTTGTGCGGTAGCGAATTCTCCGCTGCAACGTGGCGTTCCCTGGAGCAAATGAACGGCCTGAGATGGTTGGACGTCTCGTTTAGTAACGTCGCACCTGGGGATTTGTCATGGCTGTCTGAGGCCAGTAGCTTACGCCGCCTCAGTTTGGAAGGCACCTCCGCTAGCAACGAAGTCATGGCCCGGATTCAGCCGCTGGCGGCACTTGAGGAGCTGGATCTTAGCGGCTGTCCAATAGACGACGCAGGATTGCAGCGTTTGGCCGGGCATCCATCGTTGGAAACGCTGTGGCTGACCGACACTCAGGTGACGAACGACGCCCTCGATATCTTGAAAACTCTACCACGGTTGAAGCAATGCGACGTCAGCGGTAGTCGAATTGAAAGTGCGGCTTGGCAAGCATTCTTGCAACAACATCCGCGTGTCAATCGCGGTCGTTAAAGAGAAGCGCACAAAAACAGCCGAAGAGTTTCATCTTCGGCTGTTCGCATTTAGATCAATGTTGAACGAACCCGCGTGCGTGTCAGACGACGCTGCGGGTCGATCGCAGTCCGGACTAGGCGGAGGGAGCGTCTGCGGACACTTCAGCGTCGGCAGCGGGATCTGGCGTCGGAGCCGGAGCAGGAGGTGCTTCGGAGGGAACCGAGCTCTCGTAGATCACTCCACTATCCATGGTTTGGCTGCAGTTCGAGCAACCCGAAATGGTACCGCTCATGATCATGCCAGACGACATGACCGGAGTGGAGATAACTCCACCGCCGCAGCTACCGCAACCGCTGGAAACAACCGGAGCAGCCGAAGCGCATCCGCAAGAGCTAACCGGTGCGGCGCAACCTCCGCAGGCAGGCTCAGCAACCGTTTCGCAGCCGCACGAGCTGACAGGAGCGCTGCAGCCACCGCAAGCAGGCTCGGGAGTGCTGCATCCGCCGCAAGCGGGCTCTGGAGTTGGGCAGCACGAAGGTGCGGGCTCAGGGCAGCAGGTCGGAGCTGGTTCTGGGCAGCAAGTGGGAGCGGGAGCAGGGCAGCAGCTAGGAGCAGGCTCGGGGCAGCAGGTGGGCGCAGGCGCCGGGCAGCAGCTAGGTGCGGGCTCAGGGCAGCAAGTGGGTGCAGGAGCTGCACAGCTGGACTTGCGAGCGTGTAGCTTAGCCAGCAATCCACCGCCACAACCACGTTCCCGTGGTTGGCGACCGCCACAACGCGACGATCCCAGCTTGGAGAACAAACCTCCGCCACAAGCACTTGAACCGCCACATTTTCTGTGGCCGAAAGCGTAACAATCCTGAGTCGCAAGACTCGCGGTCAATAGCATGGCCAAGCCAGCGATGCCCGCAACTAAACGTCGATACATCGGATACCTCCAATAGGTCACCAATTACAAGGACAGCTCAACCGCTGAGCCGCCGGGCGGGACATCCGCCTCTCCAACACGTAGTTCCTATGGCCTTCGGTCCGGTCGTACCGGCCACGAAGCTGTACCAGTCATAGCACCATTAACGGTTAAGACAACTGGGTAATCTACGAAAACTGGCAAATAAGTTACCGCCGCCCGTGGCAGTGTCAACCGTCCGGACCCAATTTCGCTGACTTTTGGCGGAAGCAAATCCGCCCCGCTTTTGCGGGGACACAGCCCCTTTCAATCCCACTCGGGCAGGGACACAGACTCCGACGGCGAATGCAAGGGACACAGCCCGTCACGAATCGCTGCAGAACCGTCGGATCCAACCTGTTCCGCGCTAAAAGCAGGGACAGGGCCTATGCGGCCTCGGCACGCGTGGGGGGACATCGACCAGTTTCGCTGCCGCCCGCAAGCATGGTCGTCGGGGACACAGCCAGTATCGCGCATGCTCGTCGGGGACACAGCCCGCCGCACGCCTGCTCTGCCCCCGCTAGCGGGTTATCGCGTGCGGGGACACTGCTTACCGCTGGGGATGCTCTCCGCCGGGAACACACCTGGAGCTCGCGGTCTATTGGGCAGGGACACACCTTGGCAGGTCGGGCCTCGGACTGCGGCGCGCAGCAGCTTCATTGCTTCGAATCGGTCGATCAGTTAGGATCGCGCTGGTCGTCCGGCGCCGCCCAACGACGCTACCCCGTAGACGCCAGCCATCTCGTACTTTCTCGCTACTCCAAGGACCGTTGCCATGACATGGCCCACTTCTCGACTTCGCTCCCTTACGGCCGGACTGGCGATGGCCACCGCCAGCTGCTTGCTATCAATGAGTTCCACCCACGCCCAACCGGCGGCCAAAGTGGAAATTGGAAAGCCGGCGCCCGACTTTACTGCCACCGGCAGGGACGGCAAAAAATTCAAGCTGTCCGATAAAGTCGGCAAGGACAAGAATATCGTGCTGCTTTTCAGCCGGGCCAGTTGGTGACCGTTCTGCATGAGGCAGCTAGTTGAGCTGCATAAGCGAGCGGCAGACTTCGAGAAGATGGACGCCGAGCTGATCTTCGTATTTCGCGAAGAAGCCAAGGGAGTGGACGGGCTCAAAGCCATCCATGCACGAGTCGAGACGAAATTCACGCTGGCAGTCGACCTCGACAAAAAATCCTCCAAAGCCTACAGCCCCAAACAGGGCGAGTACGACAACTACGTCATCGACAAGTCGGGCATCGTCGTGGGCCGCATCGATGGCACTAAGGCCGTGCGGGCAACTGCCGATAAGTTGCTCGAGTTGCTGGACAAAGCCCAAAAATCCAAGCCGTCTGACGGCAAGACTCCGGTCAAGCAATAACGACCGCCGCGGCATGTAGTGCAACTTGGCATGCAACAGGCCACTGCATGTCAAGTTCGCGCTGCGGGACGTTGAGGCCTTGGATAAAGGCAACAATCGACCGGGCACACATCGTGGCTAGCCCCCATGTCGCCCAGTGCAGGCCGTTCTTGTCGGGCCAGCAAACGCTCTTCGATCAGCTCCCGGATCATGGTCACAAAAGCTGGTTGTGTGGCGACGGTACCGGCGCGGACCCAATCAACGCCCAAATTCGCGCACAAGTCGCGCGCTTCGGTGTCTAGGTCGTACAAGACCTCCATGTGATCCGAGATAAAGCCGATCGGCACTGCCACGAACCGCTTGACGCCCGCTTGCGCCAACTGTTCGATCCGATCGCAGATGTCGGGCTCGAGCCAGGGCTGCTGTGGGGGACCGCTACGACTTTGATACACCAGTTCCCAATTTGGCTCTCCAATAGCGGCCGCGACCAGTTGGGCGGTTTCCCGCAGCTGCAGAACGTACCTGCAATGGTCCGCCATCGACATTGGAATGCTGTGGGCGGTGAAGAGCAATCGCAGGTCCGTCGACGGCCGCGCGTCGAATTGATCCAAGGCTTCTTCAACCACCTTGACCTGGGCTTCGATAAACCGAGGGTGATTGAAGCCCATACGGACTTTTTGCACGGCGGGCGCGCCAGTCCCGACCTCTTTCTGGGCGTCCGCAATGTTCTCGCGATACTGACGGCAACCAGAGTAACAACTGAACATGCTAGTGAAAAACGCCAGGGCTCGACGTCGACCATCGGCGGCCATCTGACGCAACGCGTCCGGCAACAAAGGGTGCCAGTTTCGATTTCCCCAGTAAACGGGCACGTCGATGTTGGCCCGCTGCAATTCGGTTTTCAGCGCATCGATCAGCGTGCGGTTCTGCTCATTGATGGGACTCACTCCACCAAAATGCTGATAGTGCTCTGCCACCTCCAACATCCGATCGCGAGGCACATTCTTGCCACGCAACACGTTTTCCAAGAACGGCATGACATCTTCAGGGCCTTCCGGACCGCCAAAAGAAACCAACAGGATCGAATCAAAGGGCGTGTCATCAGTCATCGAAAAATGCCCGGAGATCCGGGCCCTAGGGTTCATGCTGCCAGAACTACCTTCAAGGCAGTTTTGCCACCAGAGGCATTGCCGCTGAATTGAAACTTGATTGGCCAATCGTCGCCAGTTTATAGCTTGCTGACAAGGACGGCTGTCGGCGATTACGGTTGGTCAGTCGTCGATGGCACCAACTGCGTAATGCAGCTGACAACGGGCACGTCCCTGACAAAATCTCGCAGCAACTGCAAATTCGTGTCTAAGGACTCGTCGTCAGTGTTGACGGTCGCTGGCAGTTGATTCAACACGACGCCGTGCACAGCGATGTCATGGCTGGCAGCCACCGCCAACGTCAGCAGCGTATGGTTGACGACCCCCAGACGATTGGCGGCAACCACAACCCACGGCAATTCGAGCTTGAGTCCAAGATCCAACACGGTCATCCGCTGCGAGATCGGAGAAAGGCAACCTCCGGCGCCCTCGACAACAACAAAATCGACTTGCTTCCGCCACCAACGGTAGCCTTCAATCAACAGTTCCTCATCGACAACAGTTTGCTGCCGGCTCGCCGCCACCGGCGGCGCCAACGCGGCTTCGAAAGTCTGCGGACACACCCGCTCCAGCGGCCAGGATGTTGGTAACGCTGCCCGCAGGATCTCAGCGTCGCTCTCACCGGGCGGACAACTTCCACTGGCAACTGGTTTGTAGGCTCCCACACGCCAGTGGCATTCGCCTAAGTGCTCGATCAAACGCGCCGCCTGAACCGTTTTCCCAACGCCTGTATCGGTGCCGGTGATCAAGACTCCCGCATCCGAGCGCTGCATACCTGTTGCCACGTTTGTCCTTGTGCGGTCCGAGTGGGTTGATAGCATACTGCGGCATAAAGTCGCCAGCCAAGCCAAGACTATCCAAGTCAGCCGCAGCACCTGAACCGGATTGGTAAGTACTGTCCGCAGGGCTGGCGCCGGCGTCACTGGTCGTCAATGTGTCAACGCTCAGGAACGATGTCAATGTCCCCAGCTCGAACGGTTACCCTAGCGTTGGTTCAGATGGCCTGCACGGATGATAAATTGGCCAATTTGGAGCGAGTGGAGGCGCGCATCGCGGAAGCCGCTGGAATGGGCGCCAATATTGTTGCTCTGCAAGAGGTTTTCAACACGCTCTATCCATGCCAATCCGAAGATCACGACCAATTCGAACTGGCCGAGCCGATTCCCGGGCCGACCAGCCAGCGAATGCAGGCGGCGGCGCGGCAGCACGGCGTTGTGGTAACAGGTTCGATCTTTGAGCGGCGCACGCACGGCCTTTATCACAATACGGCAGTCACCTTCGACGCCGACGGGGAAATGACGGGCTTCTATCGCAAGATGCATATCCCCGACGATCCCGCCTACTACGAAAAATTCTACTTCACCCCCGGAGACTTGGGATTTACGGTCGCCAAGACCAAGTTTGCGACCTTGGGCATCGGAGTTTGCTGGGACCAGTGGTATCCTGAAGCTGCCCGCCTGTTCACTTTGGCTGGGGCGGAGATCTTGTTGTATCCGACCGCGATCGGATGGTTGCACCAAGAAAAAGAAGATTTTGGCGCTGCGCAGCATGACAGTTGGGAAACTTCGATGCGAGCTCACGCAATCGCCAACGGAGTTTTCGTGGCGGCGACCAACCGTGTAGGCACCGAGGGCGGCATTCAGTTTTGGGGCAGTTCCTTCGTGGCCGACCCCTACGGGACCGTCATCGACCGAGCCAGTCAAGACCAAGAGGCCATCGTGTGCACTACCGTAGATTTACAGCTACTAGAGACCGCTCGCACTCACTGGCCCTTTTTGCGTGACCGGCGAATTGACGCCTACCAAGAAATAACAAAGAGGTACATCGCGGCCAATTGAAGATTCGGTTAGATTGATGGTTAACGTCCCTCAGACCCGATAGTTGCCCATCCTGACAATCGAAACCTGGACTTGCGCGAGGCTGCGTTGAACATCGAGAGTGCCTATACCTGGCCGGCTGAGTGGGAGCTGCAGGCGGCCACGTGGATTGCATGGCCGCATAACTTGGACACTTGGCCAGGACGCTTTGAACCGATTCCTGAATGTTTCCGCCGTCTGATCGTTGCTATCAACGATGTCCAACCCGTCCACGTTCTCGCTGGGGCCGGGGATAGCGCCGCACAGGCCCAGCAGATGGTCGGCCACTTGCCCAACGTGCGAATTCATCCGGTCATGACCAATGATGCTTGGATTCGCGACTACGGCCCCACTTTTGTGCGTCGCCGAGACGATGGCTCTTTGCTGGGCGTGGACTGGAAATACAATGCTTGGGGTGGCAAGTATCCGCCCTATGCGAACGATGCGGCTGCGGCCGAGGCGATCTGTCGGATTGTCGGTTGCCCGCGCAACGTGTCGGCCATCTACTGCGAAGGCGGTAGCCTGGACACGGACGGCCAAGGCACGTTGTTGACTACCAGCAGTTGCTTGCTGAATCCCAACCGAAATCCGGGCTGGCCAGTCAAATGGGTCGAAGAAGAGTTGCGCCGTCAGCTGGGCATCCGCAAGGTTCTGTGGATCGATGGCGGCGGATTGGAAGGTGATGACACCGATGGTCACATTGATCAGCTGGCGCGGTTCGTTAATCCGGAAACAGTGGTCGTCGCTACCAGCAGTGACAATAACGACCCAAACCGCGCCGGACTGGAACAAAACCGAGCCTTGCTGGAAAAGTCCAGCAATGCGGCCGGCGAACGCTTCCAAGTGGTCGCCCTGCCCACACCGCCTCCACGCTACATCGACAATGCCCGCGTACCGGAAAGCTACTGCAATTTCTTATTGGCCAATGGCATCGTGATTTTGCCGACGTTTCGCCAAGAACACACCGACCAGGCCGCCATCGAACTCATGAGTGCATTATTCCCATCGCGAACCGTCATTCCCTTGGACGCCTACGACCTGGTATGGGGGTTGGGTGCATTCCATTGTGCAACGCAACAACAACCGGCGGCCGAGATCAATTCCACGGCCGGCGAGCGCATTCGCCAGTCCGCCGGAAGCTGACTGAGTGGCAGCTTGACGTGGGCGAGTACTGGCGCGGAACCGGTCTAGTACTGCCGCGGAAACGCGCTCCGCAACAACTGCAGACTCTTCGGAATCGCCGTGCGGTAGTCTTCCATGCCTTCGAATTCCAGTGAAATGAATCCACGATATCCGTGTTGCTGCAGAATTTGGCCAATGCGTTGGTAATCCAAGTCCAACGAGTACCATTGGCCGCCTCCGTAGTACGTCTTGGCTTGCACCAAAACCGTTCTGCCGGCGATCTTTTCGAGGCGCTCGTACGGTTCTTCTAAGAAGTTGCCCGTGTCGGTGGTGATCTGCAGCCAGGGCGAATCCACCGCGTTGACGATCCGCAAAATACCTTCGGGAGTCAGTCCCAATCCCCAATGGTTTTCCAACGCCATGACAATGCCACACTTTTCCGCCGTTGGCAAACAAGCCTCAAAGGCCTCAATCACCCACGGGAAGGCGTCCTCATCGGTGTATCCGGGCAGTGGGTCCTCGATCCCGCGGTTGGCCATCAAGGTATCAAAATCGCCCGAGGTTCCCCAACGGCCGGTATTCACACGCATCGTCGGAATGCCCAGCTTGTAGGCCAGCTCGATCTGTCCGATGGTACGATCAATATTCTGCTTGCGCAGCTCACGATCCGGAGAGACAAAGCCCTGGTGCGTTGACATGCCGACCAGTGGCAAGCCCAGCCGCAGTGCCCGCCGTTTGTAGCTCATCAACCGCGAATGGCTAAGCAGTTCGTTCTGCTCCAATTGATACAACAGCAGCTCCACACCATCGAAGCCCATTTCATCGGCCAGGTCCAAGCACTTGTCAAAGTCGCGCCATGGTTGGTTGCGAAAGCGCCACAACGAATAGGTCGATAAGATGATCGGATGCGTTTGACGCGGTCCAAATGCGGGACCACCCGCGTTTTTCGCATCGGCTGGTCGTCCTTCGGACTGATCTTGGCCCACTGCGGTTGTGAGCGGCACAAGGGTTCCAGCGGCGACGGCGGACAGGAAATTTCTGCGAACACTCATGTTGGTTGACTTCAGCTAGGGTTCATCGAATCGATCAACGGACGCACGCGAGCTAGGTGACACCACTCGACAGTGCCGCGGCAACACGAGCGGTGATTTCCGCTTGCAACTCGTCGGCCAAAGGGCCAGCGGCTGCGGCGCGGACATTTTGTCTGAGGTGCTCGGGATTGCACGTACCGACAATGGTCACGTGGCAATGAGCGTATCCCAGGGTATACCTTAATATCAACTCCGCTCGATCCATCGAGCCCGGTAGAATTTCGTCCAAGCCCGCGCGGTTCCAAACGTCGTTTAACGCAGGGCGTTGAATTTCCGCGTCCGGACCTCCTTGGGCAATGCCCCCGCGCACAATGACGCCAGCGCCTGCCGAGGCGGCTCGGTCAATCAGCGGCCGCTGCTCTGGGGCCAAGCAAGAGAATGGCACTTGAAAAACGTCAAACACACCGAGTGCAATTAGTCCTGCGAGCTCGGTTCCTCGGCTGGAGGCACCTATCAAGCGCACGATTCCTTGGCGTTTGAAATCCAGCAGCAGGTCGATCAGACCGGCTCGGCAGAGTGTGTCGGCATCTCCTCCGTGAAACTGCAGGATGTCGATGGTGTCGGTTTGAAGTCGCTGTAAGCTCTCATCCAAGTTGCGGCGGACGACGTCCGGCTTCCAAACATGCTGAACCTCCAGGTGATCGTCGTGTTGCACGGGAGCACAGCCGCACTTGGTCGCCAGCAAGAATTCGCTTCTGCGGTGGCTGAGGAAACGTCCAATCCGCTGTTCGCTGACGCCGTAGTCCGGGGCGGTATCGATCAAATTGATGCCGGCATCCAAGACTTGATTCAAAATCTGTTCGGCTTTGGTGTCATCGACCACTCGAACACCCCAGGTTCTGGGACCGCGTAGTCCCATACTGCCATAGCCGAGAGGATTCACCCGCAAACCGGTACTTCCCAAATCTCTGGTCATGTTGGATCCTTAGTGGTGAGGCCCCAGCATCCGAGCAGCGTTGCTCCGGCGGCACGACGATCGGTCGCGCCGACGATTCGCCGGTTAGCCGCCTAGTCAATTGGCGGTTCGCAACCCGCCGTATCGCTGCGGCACACCGCTAAGCTAGCAAATAGTTCAGTTCACAAAACGTCTGATCGGATAGCCTGGATTAGAAAAGCTGAGTCTCCCAACGAAAACCGCCGATAACAAATGGCGTGTACGCAGTGCGCGCCCAACCAAAATTTCTTCGCTCCCGTCACCTGGCAAGAATCTACTATGAGTCACAACGTTAGCCTGTGTTTGGTACTGCACAACCACCAGCCAGTCGGCAATTTTGATGAGGTGATCGAGCAGGCCTATCAAGACAGCTACCTGCCGTTTCTGGACGTCTTTGAAGAATACGAGCCGCTCCACCTGTCGTTGCACACTTCCGGTCCACTGCTGTTGTGGCTGGTGAAGCACCATCCCGAGTACATCGAGCGCATCCGTAGCCTGGTCGCGGGAGAACGGATCGAGATCATTGGCGGCCCATTTTACGAGCCAATCTTGCCGATGCTCCCCAGCCAAGATCGCATCGGACAAATTCGAACGTACAGCACTTATCTGAACACTTTGTTTAGCACTACGGTGCGCGGCATGTGGATGCCGGAGCGAGTTTGGGAAAGCTCGCTGACCACCGACATCTCGCGGGCGGGCATGGACTTTACGCTGTTGGACGACTTCCATTTCAAGGCCGCCGGCTGGAGCGAAGACCAGTTGTTCGGATCTTATCTGACCGAAGACGATGGCCATCTGCTGCGAGTCTTTCCAGGCAGCGAACGCCTCAGGTACCTGTTGCCCTTCGCACCACCCAACGAGACGATTGAATACGCGCGTCAGGTCGCCCAACAACACCCGGGCGCGGTCTTGGTATTTGGTGACGATGGCGAGAAATTTGGCACGTGGCCGAATACCCAGGAGCACGTCTACCAGCGTGGTTGGCTAAGGTCATTCTTTGACGCACTATGTGCCAACCAGGATTGGCTCAGGACCTGCCGCTTGGGCCAAGTGGCTGCCAGTGAGCGTCCTCTGGGGAAAGTCTATCTGCCGGACTGCAGCTATCGTGAAATGACCGAATGGGCGCTGCCCACTGCCCAGCAAGAGTTGTACGACGACATCGTGCACGAATTGGCAGATCACGAAAAGTGGACCGACATCGCGCGCTTCATGCGTGGCGGAAACTGGCGAAACTTTCGAGTGCGCTACAGCGAAGCGGATGAGATGTATACCCGCATGATGGAGATCAGTCGACGTCTGGAAGCGACGCGCCGACAAACCGGCGATGCGGCGCTGCTGAGCGAAATAGAAGATCATTTGTATCGCGGACAATGCAACTGTCCCTATTGGCACGGCGCTTTCGGTGGCATCTACCTGCCGCATCTGCGCAACGCCATCTACCGCGAGCTGATTGCCGCCGATAATCAACTGGACTACTTGGAACACGGACGCGGCGATTGGGTCGATGCCACCAGTGACGACTACAACTTTGATCAGCTGCCCGAAGTTCGCTTGGCCAATGAAGAGCTGGTGTGCTATGTAGCTCCGGCCCAAGGCGGCATGATGTACGAATTGGACGTGCGTCGCATCCAGCACAATTTGCTGGCGACCATCCAACGTCGTCCCGAAGCGTATCACCGCAAAGTGCTGCAAGGCAATGAGCAGCCGGAAGGTGAAGTTAGCAGCATTCACGACTTGGTCGTATTCAAGCAGGCGGGCCTGGAGCAGCGTCTGCAGTACGACAAGTTTCCGCGGAAGAGCTTCCTGGAGCACTTCTTTGACAACGACGTCTCCATGGATGCCGTCGCTAGCGGCGAAGCCATGGAGCGTGGTGACTTTGTCGCACAACCGTTCGAAGCCAAGTTGCGGCGGGCCGCCAGCAAGGTCCAATTGCAACTCAGTCGCGACGGCAATGCGTGGGGCATTCCCATCCGCATGACCAAGGCCATCACGTTAGAAGCCGGCAGCCCGCTGATCCAAGTCGCCTACCTACTGGAAGGGCTGCCACGTGACCGCCAACTGCATATGGCCGCGGAATGGAATTTTGCCGGCTTGCCGTCGGGAGCCGATGATCGGTTCTTCTACGACGCCCAAGGCCAGCAACTGGGACATCTCGGCACCCACCTGGATTTGCATGGCACCCAGCACTTGGGATTGATCGATCAATGGCAAGGCGTGGACATCTTGTTGGGCATCAATCGGCCCAGCGGACTGTGGACCTTCCCAGTCGAAACCGTAAGCCAGAGCGAGGCCGGCTTTGAACTAGTTCACCAATCCGTCTGCGTGATGCCCCACTGGCTGATCCAGGGCGACGCCGAAGGCAAGTGGTCGACTCAGATGCAACTCAGGATCACCAATAGTCAGCAACCCTGCGTGCTCGCCGAACAAGTCGTGCAATCGATGGTCATGTCGACCTCGTGAGTCTATGGAGATCATTAAAGAACTCTGTGCGGTTGCTGGAGCCTTTGCCGATCACGGTGTGTCCTACGCCGTCTGCGGCGGATTGGCGGTCGCCATTCACGGCCGCCCGCGCATGACAATTGACATCGACTTCATTGTCGCCGCAAACGAACTCGCCACAGCCGTGGAGGCCGCTGCTTCTGTTGGCTTCGACGATGTCACTGGTTGGGTCCAATTGCCTGGAGCAATGTGGGGGATCAACCGTCTGTATCGTATTAATAAGGTGCACGGAAGTGAATTGCTAACGCTAGACCTTTTGGAGATAGACTCGGCGGAAAACGAACTTCTTGCCAACCGCCAAGTGTTTGAGTTAGAAGGACAACACCTAGTCGTGCTGTCCAAATCTGCATTGGTTAAGATGAAGGAAGGTACCGGCAGAACAAAAGACAAGTTAGACGTTGAGATGTTGAACGATGGAGCAGAATGAGCTGCCAAACGCCAGCAAAGCGGTTAGCCGTGGCTGGTCCGATGATATGTCAAGCGAGGCAATCATCCGTCGGTTGGACATCGTGGCTAAGCTGTATGCGGCCTGGCAGCAGCTAAAGAAAGCGCAACTTGTGCAGGAAGATTCCGCTGGATGCACGCATGGATCTCAAGCGTCCTCGATGGACGTGCAAGATCCTAGGCGGGAAAATATCTAACTCAGCAGCTCACCAATGCTGGTGCGATTCGCACGAACCAGTAACCGATGTCATCAATGATGGTGAGTGACACCTTACATCAGCGTGCGGTCGGTTTGACTAACCACACTCCTCCGCTGCGGCCGCTATCACCGCGCTCGGGTGCGCTGAAGTCGGCGACATACAGCCAACCGCGCCGATCGTGAACGATGTCCAACGGCGCTCCAAAGCGAAGAATTCGCGAGTCGCTTCCCACCAACGGTTGATGATCCTCGACTTGCTTGCCATCTGCCGTCACCCGGTACGAGTGAATTCCCCTGGTGGCGGTGTAAAAGCAGAATAAGAGCCGGCCCTGCAATGGCCCCTCGGAGGTCCACTCGCAGACGCCGTCGGCACTCGGGCCTTTGTCTCGTTCCAGGTCACGAATCAACAACGATGGATCAAAGTTCGCTTCAGGCATGGTGCCGACTGGCAAGGCAGTTACTTCCCAGGGATCCCGACCTGCCGTTGGATTTCCGCCCAGCAAAACCCACTCGTCCCGCGCGGGATTGGGATGACCATAGTACTTTCCTTCGACGATGCGCAACATCATTTCGCTAGGGCGTACGTTCACGGCTGGTAGGCCAGTGCGGGCCGGGGTCTTCTCCTTCGTATCGTTCATATTGACCCCGGCGAACAGATTACTCGAGGAGTGCCAACACAGATCAAAGGCTTCGCGGATGCCCGTGGCGAAGACTTGGATTGCCTCGGTATTGGTTTGCCCGTCATAGGCCCGCACATCAACCGGCAACTTCGATTGAAAGAGCGGATGCTCGAGATCGATGGCCAACGTGGCCGCCGATAGCGGCGTTTCGGGCACTTCCGGCTTGCCACCCAACATTGACAAAGCACCCTGAGAGACAAACAAACGTCCGTCGGGAGCGAAGGTCAGTCCGCTCGCCGGATGGTCTCCCGTGGGAAGTCCGACGATGACGTCCTCCAACGTTGCCGAGTCTTGCTCGATCGTTACCTTGGCGATGGCCCCGCTAAAATCGTTGGGGCCCAGGCTCAGTCCGTGTTGGCTATCGTGACTGAGCCACAGAACGACTCGATCCGGCGTTGAAGTTGGGTCGCTCACAATCGCGTTGAATCTTCGCTGGCGACGCATCAATACTCGTGGCTGGCCCATCTGCGTCCCATCTTGGCTCAAATCAAACACGATGAGTTGACCGTCCCAAGTGCAGGCCAGCAGTTGGTCTCCACTCAAGGCCAAGCCACAGACGCCGTTGCGCGCGTCTAACCGGAGTTTTTCAAATCGAAAATCGTCTATGTCTGCACGTAGCGGCTGCGGCTCCTGGTCCGTCGTTTGAAAACGCACCTCCAGCGGTTCGATGGCGCGGCCCTGACGATCTTTCAAACTGGCCGTCACGCTCAACGCATACTCGGTCGCCATTTGCAAAGGCTGTTCCACCGACAGGGTCACCACTCCGCCTAGGTCGCCTCCAATGTTGACGGGCACGCGTTGCTTGCTTGGCAGCTGAACTAGGTGCACAGCATCGTCGTTGACGGTCGATGGATCGAATTTGTCACTGACATGAATTTGAATCAGAGGTTCCAGCTCAACATCCTGGGTCTTGTTGCCCGGAAAGATATCCAAGACGCGGAACGACTCGTCAGCAAGCGTGTTGGTTGTCGCCAGCAGCAGGCACCAGCCAACATACAAGACGCATCGACGTTTCATTTTGTTTGTGTTCATGACTTAACCACACTTCCGCGAAGCGGGCATGCACGCCCCACGATCAGTAAATCCTTGGTGGTTTCCTTCTTGCTACAATTTCTTTGTGTTATCCCTGTGCGTAAATCTACTCGATTCCGTCGTTGCCAGCTGACTCTCATGGATGTGCGAGCGAAACTTTCTATTCTTGCGGACGCGGCCAAGTACGATGCGTCCTGTGCCAGCAGCGGTTCCAAGGGTACGCGGGCGGGCAGTCGTATCGGTAGCACGGAAGGGATGGGAATTTGTCACAGCTACACACCGGACGGACGCTGCATTTCGCTACTGAAGATTCTGCTGACGAACTACTGCATCTATGACTGCCAATACTGCGTCAACCGCATTAGCAGCGATACGCCGCGGGCGCGTTTCTCTGTGGACGAGGTCGTGTCGCTGACGCTGGATTTCTACAAGCGGAACTATATCGAAGGCTTGTTTCTCAGCTCGGGAATCGTTCAGAATTCTGACTACACGATGGAGCAGTTAATTGCGGTCGCACGGTCGCTGCGCAGCGATCATGGCTACGGCGGCTACATCCACTTGAAAACCATTCCCAATGCCAGCCAAGAATTGATCGAGCAAGCTGGTCGCTGGGCAGATCGATTGAGCGTCAACATCGAGCTGCCTACCGAGAAGGATTTGCATCAGCTGGCGCCCGAGAAGAAGAAGCCACAGATCGTGACGGCCATGGCCGGCATTCGTGAGAAGATTGACGAGCAGCGGGCCGACCAAAAAGCGGGCTTCAGGCCTCCTCGTTTTGCGCCGGCCGGCCAAAGCACCCAGATGATCGTCGGGGCAACAGCCACACCCGACATGGAGATTTTGCAAACGGCCTCGCAATTGTACGACGGCCAAAATCTGCGACGCGTCTACTATTCGGCTTACAGTCCGATTCCGCACGCCGACGCGCGATTGCCCGGCAAATCTCCACCACTGGTTCGCGAGCACCGCCTGTATCAGGCGGATTGGCTCATTCGGTTCTACGGTTTCGAAGCCGATGAGATCGTTACTGACCAGAACCGAAACTTGTCCTTGGACGTGGACCCCAAGCTTGCATGGGCACTTGCCAATCGCCAGCACTTCCCCGTCGACGTCAATCGGGCACCGCGAGAAACTTTGCTGCGCGTACCCGGCATTGGTGCCCGCAATGTCAAACGCATCCTGGCTTTACGAAAGCACCGCGGCCTTCGCAGCAGCGACTTGCGGAAACTGCGCATCGCTTGGAACCGTGCCAAAGCGTTTGTGATCGCCGTGGATCATCATCCAGCGCTGGCCGACACCGATCCGCGGAAACTGAAAAAGAAAGTTCAAAGGCCCAAACAACTGATGTTGTTCGAGGCTGCGGATTCAGCCCGGACTGGAGAAGTCTAGTTGTTTTTTCTCCAAGCGGATGATTATCACCAGTGGCGCGACCATGCTCGCCGCCTGTTGTCAGCAGAGGTACCTCCGGCCGAGATCCACTGGAATAGCGACTCGTCACAGCAAGTCTTGTTCGCTGACCCTAGACCGTTGCCCGAGTGTTCTGCCAGCAGGAAGGTTAACGTTCCCAAGGCGTTTCTGGAATGGGCGGAAATCGTCGCTTGCTACTGTAGCGACCGTCGCTGGCAGTTGTTGTACCGCACACTGTGGCGTCTGACGCACGGCGAGCGGAATCTGCTGGAAATCGTGACCGATGACGACGTGCACCAACTAGGTCAGATGAAAAAAATGGTGACTCGCGATGTTCACAAGATGAAGGCGTTCGTCCGCTTTCGCAAAGTGGAAGCGGCGGCGCCCGCCCAGGAAGCTTATGTTGCCTGGCACCGACCCGACCATCGGATTGTGCGGTTGGCAGCCCCCTTCTTTTCACGCCGCTTTAAGGAGATGCACTGGACAATCCTAACGCCCCTGGAGTCGGTGACCTGGAACCAAAAAGAGTTGGTTTACGGCCCGGGTGTGCCCGCGTCGGAGGCTCCTCAAGACGATGCCTTGGAAGACCTTTGGAAAACCTACTACGCGTCGATCTTCAATCCGGCTCGGATCAAGGTCTCCATGATGAAGCGAGAAATGCCGGTTCGCCACTGGCCCACGATGCCGGAGACCGAACTCATCCCGGATTTGCTGCGTGAAGCGAGCCAACGCGTCGATCGCATGGTGGACTCCACCGAAGGATTTGCAAAGACGGCTGCGCACTATCTGCCGGATCAGAAAGATCTCGCCAGCTTGCGAAGTGCTGCCCAGTCTTGCCGAGCCTGCGACCTGTGTCAGCATGCAACTCAGGCGGTCTTCGGCGAAGGTAGGCGGCAAGCGTCGCTGGTGCTGATTGGAGAACAACCGGGCGACCAAGAGGACCTCGAAGGACGACCCTTCGTTGGCCCTGCTGGTCAACTGCTGGATTCCGCACTCGCGACGGCTGGCATTAACCGCGACGACGTTTATGTGACGAACGTCGTCAAGCACTTCAAATTCACCGAACAACCGTTGAATCGGGGCAAGCGTCGGCTGCACAAGAAACCCAATTCCAGGGAGATCTACGCGTGTCGCCCCTGGTTGGAAGCCGAATTGGATCTCATTCGACCGCAGGCAATTGTTTGCCTCGGAGCGACGCCGGCGCAAGCGATCTTTGGACGCGACTTTCGAGTCTCCCATTCGCGAGGCCAATTGTTGCGGACGGATTGGTGCAACCACACAATTGCGACTTGGCACCCAGCCGCATTGTTGCGGATGCCCAACGCCGAACGTCGCGCGGAAATGCTCGACGCGTTGATTGCCGATCTTGCGAGTGCGGCCGCAGTCACATGAATGCACTATTACAATCAACACCGCGCGGACTGTACTGCCCCGCTGGTGATTTCTATGTCGACCCCCGCGTACCGGTTGAGCGCGCCGTCGTCAGCCACGCTCACAGCGACCACGCACGCTGGGGATGCAAACGGTACTTGGCGGCGCAGAAAAGTGAACAACTACTGCGGATGCGGTTAAGCCCGGACGCTCAGTTCCATTTCCTGGCTTTTGGCGAGTCGCACGCTGTCAATGGAGTAAAGCTCAGCTTCCACCCGGCCGGACACATGCTGGGATCAGCTCAAGTGCGGATCGAGCACCGTGGGCAAGTGGCCGTGGTGACCGGTGACTATAAACTGGGCGATGATCCGACGTGTGAAAGCTGGCAACCCATCCACTGCGACTTGATGGTCACTGAATCCACCTTCGGCTTACCCGTCTATCGCTGGCCGTCGGAGCAGGTAACCATGGCCGCGATCAACGAGTGGTGGCGAGCTAATCAAGCAATTGGCAAGTGCAGTGTGCTGTATGGCTACGCCATCGGCAAAAGCCAACGGCTATTGGCCGGCCTGGACAGTACAGTCGGCCCGATCTACACGCATGGCGCCGTGGAGAAAGGTGTTCAAGCCTACAGAAGGTCGGGCGTGCGATTGCCGAAAACGACCTATGTGGGAACGATTCGTGGCAAGCACGATTGGAGCAAAGCCATGGTGGTGGCCGTGCCTAGCGCGCACGGCACTCCTTGGATGCGACGGTTTGGCCGCGCTAGCACTGCCATGGCCAGCGGCTGGATGGCGGTCCGAGGCTCTCGTCGGCGGCGCAGCGTGGATCGCGGATTCGTCGTGAGCGACCACGTCGATTGGCCGACCTTGCTGCAAGCTATCGATGCGTGCGACCCGGATCGCGTGTGGGTCACTCACGGCTACAGCGCCGTGGTAGCGAGATACTTGAACGAGGCCGGACGTGATGCGCAGGCGATCGATTCCGGCCTGCGGACCGAGCAGGACGAAGATGCGGCGGCGTCCTTGGCCACGGATGACGGCTCCGACGCCGACACCGACGGCAACTCGGAACGGGAGACACCACCCGCACCATGATCGACTTCGCCGCACTCTACCACCGCTTGGACTCGACGACCAAGACCAACGAGAAGATCGCCGCGATGGCCGACTATTTCGGGTTGGCCAACCCTGCCGACGCAGCTTGGGCGACCTATTTCTTATCCGGCGGAAAACTGCGTCGCTTGGTACCAACCAAACTACTGCGGCAGTGGGCGGCTGAAGCCGCCGGCATACCTTCCTGGTTGTTCGATGAATCCTATCAAAGCGTCGGAGATTTGGCGGAGACGATCTCGCTGATTGTGCCGCCGGGAGAATCGCGCGAAGAAATGCCACTCTCCCTGTGGATCACGTCCAAGTTGGAGCCACTGAAAACCCTGTCGGAGGACCAGCAGCGGGACGCGGTACTCGAGATCTGGCAGCAGACCGATCCCCAGATGCGGTTTGTCGTTATGAAACTGATCACCGGTGCCTTTCGTGTTGGAGTCAGCAAACGGTTGGTCACGCGAGCCATTGCACAGTTCGCCCAAACAAGCCACCCCGATATCACGGCAGACGTTGTTTCACATCGACTCATGGGAGACTGGCAGCCATCCGCCGCTGCGTTTCAACGCTTGATGAACCCGGACGTGGAAGACGCTGTGGTCAGTCAACCTTACCCGTTTTGCTTAGCACATCCGCTCGATACCGCGGCGGGGCCCGGCGCGCTGGGCTCAGCTCATGAGTTCTTGGCCGAATGGAAGTGGGACGGTATTCGAGGCCAAGTGATCCGTCGCCAGGGTCAAACATTTGTTTGGTCGCGTGGCGAAGAGCTTATGGAAGGCCGCTGGCCAGAAATCGAGGCGGCCGCCGAGAGCTTACCCAATGGAACGGTCGTGGATGGTGAGATCTTGGCGGCACTCGCGTCGGGACAAGTTCTGCAGTTTGCGCAACTACAACGGCGGATTGGACGTAAGTCGATCGGCAAGAAGTTGCTCGCTGAGGTACCAGTCATTTTTCATGCATTTGACCTCCTGGAGGAAGACGGCACCGACATCCGCGACCAGCCGCTGGCCTACCGTCGCCAACGTCTCGAAGCAGTGGTTCATCAAGTTGACCATCCTCATTTGTGCCTGACGCAATTGATCACAGGCTCATCTTGGGCGGATTGGTCGAACATTCGCGAGACCAGTCGAGAAATGAACGCTGAGGGTCTCATGCTCAAGCGCCGCGACGGCCGCTACGATGTGGGTCGCGTTCGAGGCAATTGGTGGAAGTGGAAGGTCGAGCCCTACACGATTGATGCCGTCTTGATCTACGCGCAGAAGGGCCACGGAAAGCGATCAAGCCTGTTTACTGATTATACGTTCGCTCTGTGGCAAGGAGACACGCTAGTGCCGTTTGCCAAAGCCTACAGCGGGCTGACCGATGCGGAGATTCAACAAGTGGATCAGTTTGTTCGAAAGAACACCAAGGAGTCTTTCGGACCCGTGCGAAGCGTAACGCCAGAACTGGTGATGGAGTTGGCGTTCGAAGGATTGCAACGCAGCAAACGGCACAAGAGCGGCATTGCGACCCGTTTTCCGCGGATTCTGCGTTGGCGTCACGATAAACGGCCTGCCGACGCGAATCGCTTGAGCGACTTGTTGGAGTTGCTACCCAGTGAATGAAACGGTCGCCCACCAATCTCGAGCAAATCGCCGGGAAACTCCGACACAGATCGTCGATCGGTACTTTGCCGCGCTGCAATGGAAACCATTTCGTTTCCAACGCAGCACCTGGCGCGCCTATCGTGATGGCTACAGTGGGCTGGTGCATTCCGCGACGGGAACCGGCAAAACCTTGGCCGTCTGGCTGGGGCCGATTTTGAATTGGCTGCGGTACAACCGGGATCCTGACAACTGGGACCCGCGCCGCCCGCCGGCGACACGCGTGTTGTGGATCACGCCGCTGCGGGCCTTGGCCGGAGACACCGAAAACGCGCTGCGGAGTCCGCTGGAGTCATTAGGGCTACCTTGGACGCTGGCCTCGCGCACGGGAGACAGCAAGCAAAGCGCCAAGGCCAAACAGCTCAAACGGCTACCAACGGCTCTGGTGACAACGCCAGAAAGTCTGTCTCTGCTACTCACCCACGCTCAACTACTCCCGCAATTCCGCGGCATCGAAGGCGTGATCGTCGATGAGTGGCACGAATTGCTAGGCACCAAGCGTGGCATTCAAACGGAACTGGCACTAGCCCGATTGCGCAGGTTGAACCCAAGGCTAAGAACTTGGGGATTGTCCGCAACACTGGGCAATCTAGACCAGGCCTGCAATGCACTGGTCAGTAGCCAACCGGACCGACCAGTGAAGATCATCCGTGGCTACGCCAAGAAGAAGCTGCAACTGCGGTCGGTGATTCCAAAGAAGATGGAACGCTTCCCGTGGTCGGGACACATTGGCACGAAGATGGTGCCGCAAGTCGTGGAGCTGCTGGAATCTGTCAAGAGCGCATTGGTGTTTGCGAACACTCGGTCGCAGACGGAGATCTGGTACCAGCAGCTCTTGAAGGCCAAACCAGATTGGGCCGGGGAGATTGCCATTCACCATGGCTCACTGGATGGCCAAGTGAGGCGATGGGTGGAAGACGGTCTGCGTGACGGCAGCCTGCGAGCAGTCGTGTGCACCAGCAGCCTAGACTTGGGCGTCGATTTCACCGCCGTTGACCTGGTGATCCAGATTGGCAGTCCCAAGGGCGCGGCGCGGCTATTGCAGCGTGCCGGTCGCAGTGGACACCAACCGGATGCAGTCAGCCGACTGTCCTTTGTACCTACTAACGCCGTGGAACTGATCGAACTGGCCGCAGCTCAAGACTCTATCCGCGACGGACGACTCGAAGCTCGGCTGATGCTGCGTAAGCCCTTGGATGTCCTGGCTCAACATGTCGTCACCATCGCGATTGGCGGCGGATTCGAATCCCAGGAGCTGCTGGAAGAAGTCCGCAGCGCCTACTCCTACGAAACGCTGACCGACCGGGAATGGCGCTGGGTGTTGGATTTTGTGGTCAGCGGCGGCAGTGCACTGCACGCGTATCCAGACTTCCAACGCGTCGAAATCCAAGGTGAACGGTATGTGGTCGAGCAACGGAGGACGATCACGAATCATCGCTTGAACATCGGTACGATCGCTTCCGACGCATCGATGCATGTCAAATACTTGAAAGGTTCGACGCTGGGCACAGCTGAGGAGAGTTTCTTGGCGAAACTTTCTCCAGGCGAGAAGTTCTTGTTCGCCGGGCGCCTAGTGGAACTGGTGCGTATTCGAGACAACGCGGCTTATGTCCGGCGCACCAAAGGCCAGCCAGATTCTGTGCCACGTTGGATGGGCGGCCGAATGCCATTGTCGACTGAGTTGAGCGCCGCTCTGCGACTGAAGATCGAGGAAGCCGCTCGCGGACGTTTTGTCGGTCCAGAGATGAAGTCGTTGGAACCCTTGCTGGAGCTGCAGCGCCGCTGGAGCGCCATCCCCGCCAGCGACGAACTGCTGGTGGAAGCCGTCAAGACACGCGGTGGCTACCACGTGTTCCTGTTTCCATTCGAAGGCCGGTTGGTCCACGAAGGGATGGCGGCCCTCTTGGCGTTCCGCATGTCGCGTCTGCGGAAGCAAACCTTTTCGATGGCATGCAACGATCATGGAATCGTTCTGCAGTCGCCAACGCCCATCAAGATTGGAGATGCAATCAACGCGTCGGTTTTTTCCACTGACGACTTGGATGCCGACATACTTGCCAGCATGAACTCGACGGAAATGGCCAAAAGGCAATTTCGACAGATCGCGCGAGTCGCCGGGTTAGTGCAACCCGGATTTCCTGGGCGGCAGAAGAGCGCCAGTCACTTGCAAGCCAGTAGCAATCTGTTCTTTGATGTCTTCACTCAATACGACCC
>JANQOL010000495.1 GCA_028289675.1 Pirellulaceae bacterium | reverse complement strand
GCCACCGCCTTCGCCTTCACCGCCGTAGCCTTCGCCACCATAGCCACCGCCGTAACCGCCGCCAGGTCCGCCCGGTCCACCGCCATAGCCACCGTAGCCGCCGGCATTTCCGGCTCCAGAACTGCCACCACCAGGCAGCACGTTTTCGTCTTCTTCATCATCTCCATCTTCGCCCTGCTTCTGCCCTTGGTTTGGATCACGGGGTTTCACCAGGGGCTTGTAATCCCAAGCCCAGTCGATGGCCGGGTGGCGGCTAAAGACGCGATAGTCGCGAATCAGCATGGGAGGGATGGGCATGGTCAGTCCACGGTCGACCGAATTACGCTCGATCACTTCGGGGATACGACGTCCGAGCGGAGGTTTCGTGGCCCACTTCTGTTTGCGTGGCAGTTGGTACTGTTGACTACCGTCGGTGATACTGACCCACTGATCTTCTGCGATGTCCGCCGTAGGATCTTTGGTCACGTCTGCCCGTTGAACTTCAAACGACAAGTAGACGGGCAGATCTCGACGAGCATCGAAGCTGCCGGTGTTTTCAAAACTGAGCTTGTATTCCTCGTACATCGCTTTGTGAGGCACTAACGCGGTAATGGCGTTAAAGAACACAGCTTTGGACGCGACTTTGGTTTTGGGGCCCTTGTCTCCATCTCGGTCTCCCAAACCGCCTCGGCTTCCCGTACCGCCACCGGTGCCGCCGTACATGTCACCGCCACCACCGGGACCGCCCATGCCCATGCCGCCCATGTCACCATAGTCACCGCCGTAATCGCCACCATAGCCACCCGCGTTACCAGCTCCCGCAGCGCTAACTGGAGCGCCCAGGTCGTAGCTGCCTTTCAGCCGGCGTGTCTTCTTGGTGTCTTCGCCGCCGCCCGGACCTCCGGGACCGCCGGGTCCACCACCTTCGCCACCATAATCGCCGTAGCCACCTTCACCGCCGTAGCCGCCGCCTCCGTAGCCTCCCGTGTTATCGTTGCCTCGATTCCTCCTGCTGCTACGGCGACCTTTGACTTGAATGGGTTCCGAATCCTCGAGATCTTCGAAAGCCTCGGGCATATCTTTGGATACCTCGATCGCCATTGGACCGAAGACGTTCGTTGCCAGCAATTGTTCCGGCGGCAACAGAGCAGGGTCACCCCGCTTGGCAAACGAGTTGTTCGCTTCCAAGGTCAACATGTGGCTAGGATCTTCCCAAACTTGGCCGGCCAAAGGGCGCCGTGCCTGCTCAGTCTTGACCAGGTAATCCGTGGCTTCGGTAATCGCCGAACGCTCTTCAAAGATAGCGTCCCAGTGATCTTGACGGATTTGCTGCATCAAACTGCCAGCGTCATCCTTCAACTTGCTAGGCTCGCGATTCTTGGGATAACCTTCGGCGGCAAAGCCGTCGTACACGATCTTGCCCACCCCGGCCAGGATGAAGACCAGGATCATTTTCTCCACGTGTTTGGCAAAAAAGCCAGGTCCACCTTTGGACAAGTTATTCTTCTTGGAAGCCTTGGACGACTTACCATCCTTGGCCGGCTTGGCATCCGCCGCCGGTGCGGCATCGGCATCGCCTTTGTTCTTCTTTTTGCCAAACATTTACTCTCTCCCTAGTGCAAGTCGCACGAACGTGTCGCGTGTGCTATCGATTTCGATTCGTTCTCAACCTGTCTTGGACGGATTGAGGACGGACGTCAATTTACTGTGAAGATCGAATTAGTAGAGCCGCTCTAACAAGCAACATCCGCCGCTGCTGCGACGGTTTGTTGTCGGCCCGGAAGCCAACCCCATTGTACTGTCTATCACCTCGGTCGTTCGTCATCTACGGTCCGCTGGCCGCAGCACCCTCGCCGCCCGGCGCCGCTCCTGGCGCTGCCGGTACATTACCACCTGGCTGACCTCCTGCGTCACCCGCTGCCGGCTGTGCACCGGCAGGCTGATTGCCAGCTGGTTGACCACTGGCAGGTTGATTGCCGCCTGGCTGTTCTCCGGCTGCCGGTTGTCCACCTTCGCCAGCATCGGCGGGCGGATCTCCAGCAGCGTCGGCTGGTGTGTCTCCCTCAGGTTGATCCGTTGGCGCGGCCGGGGTCGGGTTTTCCGCCGGCGTATCCACCGTGTCGCTGATCTCGGTATCCTCGGTCACCTTTTGCAGTCCCAACCGTTCGATGTCGACCGGATTGAACAGGTAAACGATGCCGTAAATCTCGATGGGAATGATCCAAGGTTCCTTCTTGGCGGCCGTCATGGTTCCGCCGCCGTAGCCACCTCCGTAACCGCCGCCGTAACCACCATAGCCTTCTCCTTCGCCACCTTCATCTCCTGGGTCGGTACCGCCCAGTCCTGGTCCACCTCCGCCGCCCATGCCACCGTAACCGCCGTAACCGCCGGCAGCGGCGCCCCCAGCGGCCGTGGTATCACCCAAACGGACTTGTCGCACTTCCAGCATTAGGTCGGCATTACCGCAATTGGCCAACAGCTCGTGCATCTTGCGATGATCAATCTTGAATCGCAGCCGCACGGGCACGCGTTTGGCCACAGCGAAGTAGGCATCTTCGGGGCTTTCACTCTTCATTTTGCTCCGCAAGTCATCTCCGGACACGGGCTGCGAGTTGGCATCGACGTAACGCCCCTCGGCAGGGTCCGTCGCCACGGCTTCGCCGCCACCATAACCGCCGTAGCCGCCATCTTCACCTTCGCCGCCTCCGTAGCCGCCGTAACCTCCATCCTCACCTTCACCGCCATACGCGTCGCCGCCGTAGTCGCTGTCATCTCCATAGGATCCACCGTAACCGCCGTAGCCGCCGCCGGCGGCTGCCGCACCGTCGATCGAGCCCGCCTTGCCGCCGGCAGAACGACCGATGCGGATGAATTCGATCTCGCGGATCGTGCATTGGAAGTTGGCTTGCGCGTTGCCGTTGGTCTTGGCGATGATGTTCAGCAGACCTTCCAGAATCCACATATTCTCCTGGGTGTACAAAATCTGATAGATGGTCGGCGTATCACCGGTCCACAAGCGAATTGCGCTTAGCAGTTCATCTTGGCTCGTCTTCTCCCATTTGACCAAGTCGCGAGGCTTGTTGGAGATTGGTGCGGCGGGGCCGCCGCCATAACCGCCGTAGCCGCCTTCGCCACCGCCGCCATAACCCTCACCTTCACCTTCGCCTCCGTAGCCACCTCCGTAACCGCCGTAGCCACCACCTCCAGCGGCTGACTCGCTGGCCACTCCCTGCCATTCCACACCAATGATCTGGGCGAGTTCTGGCATCTGTTTATCGAAGTAGCGTGCGTAAACCTTTTTGTATCCAACCGAAATATTCTTGGGTTCTTCGGGGTATTCCAATTTGATTTCGACGGGGCGATACGATTCGAGAATGTTGACCAACGCCCGGTTGTCCTTCAGGATCGACTCGGGCCACTGCAAAAACCTAACTTGGCGATCGTATTGCGACTGCCATGCGCCTTTCACGTCTTCGGCCAGCGTGCCGATGATGCCCTCCATGTGGCCCTGTGAAATATCGTTCGGGTGTGTGGGAATGGCCGAGCGCACACTTTGAATGTTGTTGTGGCTGGTATCCAAAGCCGACTTTTGCGAATCGTACAGATCGTCAATTGCCGACTTGGCCAGAAAAAATCCCACAATCGCCAACACGGCAGACAGCCCCGTCACGATCCAAAACTGGTGTTTGGCGCACTGCGACAAGATTTGCTTTAGCTGATCCACTGCTTAATTCCTTGGGAGCGGTGTTGGGTCGAACGTGAAATCCAAAACGATCACAGGGCAGACGTCGAATCGCCTTCGACGTCCGCGGCCAAGTTATCTTCTTCCAATGCCGCTTCAGCGGCCGCCTCTTCCTCGGCTTTCTTCTTATCTTCAATGCGTTTCGTCAGTGGTCGCTCCTTCCACACCACTTGCAATTTGAAACTGTACTTGGGAGCGGGGAACGACGGCTTGATCGCATCTTCGTCGTCATCCTTAGAGTTGCCGCCTGAGGAACCCATGCCTCCGCCAGCCCCCATGCCGCCCATACCGCCGGGTCCCATGCCGCCCATTCCTCCAGGGCCCATGCCACCCATGCCGCCCGGCCCCATGCCACCGGGGCCTCCGCCAGGACCACCGCCGCCGGGACCGGCACCTCCGCTCTGTTTGTAGTACTCCGGATTGGGAATGGAGTGCTCTTTGTCGTACGTGCCAGACACGATGAAGGGCGTGGTCAGGCCCAGTTCTTTGTAGGTGAATTCCATCAGCTCTCCGTTGGGGCCAACCGGAAGTTTGGCGGAACCGGTTTCCAATTCGTGCACCAGCCGCTTGATGACAAACTCCTCCATTTCGTCACCCTGACCCGCGTATCCCTCGCCTTCGTTGTGGTAGTGATAACCATCCAACTGAATCACCCAAGCTCGATTGCTCTCTTCATCCTCCAAGGCCTCGGGGGCCAAACTCTCGGCCGTCTCTTCCACCGCTTCTTCGACCGCACCTTCCTCGCCGTCGGCGGCCTGGGGCAACAGTCCCAAGCGGACCATGCGGGTCTGGCGATCTTCGACGTAACCTTTGATCACTCTGTCGGTGAAATAAGTTGCAATGTCGTCGTATTGCTTACAGTCCATCTTGGTGATCTGAATGATCTCGGACTCGTTGAACGGCACCTCATTGGGATCCGGCGGCTCGTAATCCGCCGGTCGCTTCAGCGCTTGAAACAAGGCATGGGTCACTTCCATCCATAGCAGTCGCCGATCTGAGCTGCCACTGACGTCCGAACCAATCTTCTGCAACAACTCAACTCGATTCATCTGGGCCTTGTCGTCGGAAATCGCAGAATCGCTCGCTTGCTTGGTACCATCGGCGGCGGTGATGGCTGCGTCCCAGCGCGTCGGGTGAACGTATGCCAAGCGGTTCCCGGCAAACAACAGACTGCCGGTAAAACCCATCAACAGCGTGGCGGCGGCTGCCAGAGCCCAAGGTTTCTTGGAAGCAATTAGCCGTTCATTGACCACTTCGGACGGAATCAGATTGGTCGCCACCGGCCCGCGTCCTAGGGCTTGCAAGCACAATCCATACACGGGGGCAAAGGACGTGATGTGATCTCGGAAGGCCGGCGCCGACACCACTTCTTCGCCTTCCAGCTGCGAAAAACCATCGAGCACTTCGACGTCCATCGCCAAGTTCTTACTCAAGTACTGAGACAGCCCCGGCAACTTCACCGAATTGCCCAACATCAGAATCGTGCCGACTTCAGCGTGTTTGTTGAGGCTGCGGAAGAAGCCCAACGAACGCTGCACTTCCGTCACCAAATCGTTAAAGATCGGGCGCATCGCCTGGAAGATCAACTTGGGATCATCGGCCTCCATGGCGTTGCGTTTGAGATGCTCGGCCTTGGCAAACGTCAGCTTCAGGTCCTTGGTCAGCTGACGAGTGAAGTGATTACCACCCAACGGCATACTGCGCTGCCACACTCGATATCCATTGGTCACGATCAAGTCGGTCGCGTCCGTTCCCATCGCCAGCACGACGATCGATTTGGGCGGATGCTCGACGTCGTACTTCAGTTCCTGATCTTCGGCTAGGCTCTTGTCGAACGTCACCATGTTGTAAATGCTCAGCGGAGCCAGCTGCAGCAAATCAATGTCCACATCCACCGCCTGCAACGGCCGCAGAGTGCGGAACACGGCATCGCGTTTCATGGCGAACAGGCCAACTTCACTTTCCAACGCAAAACCGTCGGAAATATCTCCGCCTGCCATCAACTGATAATCCCAGATCACGTCTTCCAACTCGAACGGGATCTGTTGGCGAGCCTCATACTTGACGATGTCTGGAATCTTCTTCACTTCCACCGGCGGCGGCTTGAAGAATTTCGCCAAACCATTTTGCCCCGCGACACTGAGAGCCACGGTTGTTTTCTTCAAATCGTTCCGACTGGTAAAAGTCTCTAACGCTTCGCGGACCATGGTCTCCGGGTCCGACTCAGGCTGCGTCAAAATCTTGGGGTATTCGATGTAGTCGAACGCCTCCGCGACGACTTGATCCCCGTTTTGAGTACACCGCAGTGCTTTCAGAGCACTTTGGCCGATTTCAATGCCCCAAACTGATTGTGGTTTGGCCATGGCAATGGTCTACCTTCCAGCGGTTTTGATGGATCCAATCACACGTCCAACGAGCGGCAACCCCGTTTTCTGGTTGTCGATGTTCAAGCCCTATTTTGACTCACAGGGATGTGATTACACGGATAAAATGGATGAGATTAGATAGCAATTAACAAGAGCTGGAAGAACCTTCTTCCAGACACGTCGCAGAGGCCTACCCCGTGCGAATAGACACCCTCACCTATTAAACTGTATCGAGATTGGCCCCCCTATGTCAAATTTCTTCAGAAACCCAACTCCGTTTTTGCTAACTTTTCGGCCGTGAAGATCGCCTCACCCGGACCTGCCGAGGTCAGTTGCCTTAAAAAACGTTGCCAAACAACGTTGCTAAAACAATGCGTCTGCCGATCGCAAGATTCGCCAGGCGGCCGCCCTTCGCAGCGATCCGTCCTGATAGCTCGCTCGTTTCCCAACTTGCTCCTTGTTCCCAACTCCGTTATTCGCCTTCGGTGGCCCAGCCAGCTGAAGGCCGCCCGCGGTTAACCAGTCCCAACGCCATGGATGTGAGGTTGTTTTGCCATCCGACTTGAAGTCCTGCTTGCTCTTGCTGCCCGGCTATGAACTGGACGGCTATCCCCGCCACGCCACCACCCAACAAGCCAGCGAACTACTAGCCGGATGGGTGTCTTTATGGCACCCTCAGCTATTGGCAGCTTGCCGATCCGTTCCCCATTGGCAGCAGTCCGAGCACGCTCCCGATGATCTCAGTGGCTGCCTGGTGATTGCCCCCAGCTGCTCGGTCGCTGATTTGGATACCCGCTATCGGTCCAGTTCCGAGGAGGGCGAATCCTGGTTTGTGTCTGAGCCAGATTGGTCGCCGACCGACTGGCGACAGCTGCAAGACCGGCTGCTGGAGGCGACCGGCCTGCCACCGACACCAACTCCTTTGCGGGAAACTTTTGCCGCGCTGGGCTACGCCTACCTGCAGATTCAATTGATGACGCGACAGCTGCGTTATACGTCCAATTTGGATCAACTGATGTTCAGCGACCAAGCCGTCGATGCGGCCGAACAGACGTTGGGCGGAG
>JANQOL010000486.1 GCA_028289675.1 Pirellulaceae bacterium | reverse complement strand
CTGCATGGCCATGGCAAATTCGATGCCTGGGTTGTCCCCCATCTCGGCCTGCAGCTCCTCCATCTGCTGTCGCTGCTCCTCAATGCCCGGCATCACCCCGGCCATGATCATGGCCACCGTGGCAACTCCCCACAGAGCCAGCAGCAAATTCAAAATGCCAGCCACCATCAGAGCGATCGCCGGAGTCGAGACGCGGCTCTGCATTTGCATCGGATCGGCACCAACGGGTGCCGGATTGTTCAAATCGGGAGTCTGATAAGGATTGTCACTCAACTTGCTATTCCTTGTGCGATGCCGCGCGATTCAATTCATGGACCACCAGCACAACCGGTAGCCTACGCAAAGCCGTGATGCCAGCTGAAGAGCTTAACATGTCGGCCACTTGTAAGCCAGCAGCACCCGATCGTCACCAGTCGGCGCACACGCGCGGTGCAAGTCACTCGCCAGCGGTTCTCATCAGGCGGCGTACCAATCCGTCAGGGATCGGTCGGGAATAGGCAGCTGCAACGTAGGCGCAAAGTCTTCGAAGGTGCGATCCGACTCTTCCAGCAGCGTGGCGATCGAGTCGACTGCTGTGGCGGATAGTTGCTGCAAGCTGCCGAGAAACTCGTCGCGTTCCAACCATTGTTCATCGCGACAGGAGGGTAATAGCGACGCCAGCGCGACACAAGCTGCGTCGTGCTGAGGTGGATTGGCTTGGTACAAAGCTTGAAAGTCCGGGTGACGCTCGATCAGAACAGCGAATTCTTCCGGCAGGCACCAGTTGCGAACCAGCGCGGCCGCGGCCTGTGCGTGGTCCCAGCCAAACAACTCCTGCTCCAACTGAGAGAGCCGGATGTTCTCCACGCCCCGACGTTCAATAAGTCCTTCGTATTGCTCCGGCAACTCTTTCAACAACAGGGGAATGGCCATGTCTTGAAGCAGCGCGGCCGCGAACAAATCTTCCGCATTGTGCAGCTTGATCGACTTGCCCAAAATGCGGGCGAACACTGCCCGCCGGAGCGAGTCCTGCCACAACTGCTTGAGATCAAACGGACCGAACTTGGGATCCGGCACCAAACTGAATACCGCGCTCCACAAGGCAAAGTTTTTGATCGTGCGCACACCCACCAGCGCCAAGGCTTGTTGAACACTGGAGATCTCTTTGGAGAAACCGAAGTAGCTGGAATTGACGAACTTGAGCACTTGCCCCATCAAGCCGGCGTCTGCTTCGATGGGCCGCGCGAACTCAGCGGGGCCATTGGACGCGTCCTGGGACAGCTCCAACAGCGTGATCGCCGTTTGCGGCAGCGCGGGCAGTTGGGCGTTGGCCAAGACTTCGGTCAGGTTCCAGTCGGAAGCAGCTAGTTTGCCGGATTCAGCCATGTTCGGATGTCCTTTGGGACGGTCTGCGGTTGCTCGTGGGGTAGCAGTCACCATCGGCGGCGGAGGCGAGTGCGTGCATCAAAAACGGAGGATTGGAATCCAATTGAAAGCTAGGCTCGATCCGGCAGGAACGCAAACAAGCGACATTCAATTTCCATGGGTCCGACGCCCCGGCTAAACTCCACGTTGTATACCCGGTAGAATCGTTAAATGTCGTCCCTGCACAGACTTGGTACTGTCCTGGCTGGCTGTGTCCTGACCAATGTCTCCTGGCCACCAGCGGCCATTGAATTCAGCTCGTCAGGCCAACCCTCGTCAAGCCAACCAAGGGACGATGAAACGAGGTACGAAGAACGGAAGCCAACCTGAGCCTGCACGCTAGCCGCTTATGGAAAGTCTCAAAATAGTCCGCGGTACGTCGTCTAGTGTCGATCGGTCGTTGCCGAGTCAGCTGGAACAGGCATGCGACTGGATGGAGGAAATCTACCAACAGGGCTTATACGCCAAAGTTACCGTGAACCGGCATTGGTCACGCCACAATCCGACGATCTCCGGCAAGATCGCGCGGCCCACCGCGTACCGTTGGTACTTGCTCCGCGAGCTGCTGAAACTGGCCAACAAAGGTGCCGAGATCGAGATTCGCCCCAGCCGACAACGCGCCGACCTGAGCTCGCCCGACCTATTGCTCCAATTGGACGAAAGTGATTTTGACCATACTCGCAAAAAAGTGTTTCTGTTCGGTCCGGAGCGGGCGGAGTTATCGATCGAGCGTCTGGAGCACTACACGGGTACTCCGGCAGAGCAATTCCAGCGCTTCGTGCTATTGACTAATTATCAGATGCACATGGATGCTTTCCAGGAGATCTTTCCGGATTGCCACCGACCTGCCGGCCCGGTGCAAATGCCGGCCTACCATCAGGCGACCACGCACAACGACGGCGTGACCATTGTCAATATTGGCGTTGGGCCCTCCAACGCCAAGAACTTTACCGACCACTTGGCCGTGCTCCGCCCAGACGCCATGCTGATGGTTGGTCATTGCGCTGGTGTGCGAAATCACCAGGAAATCGGAGAGTTCGTGCTGGCCTCCGGCTACATGCGCGCTGACCATGTCCTGGACGAAGCGCTGCCTATTTCAGTACCAATCGCGCCCAGCTTCTTGCTGAACCGTTACTTGGCCAAGGTGTTGGACGATCGCGGTTTGGCATATCGTTTTGGCGCCGTGTACACCACTGCCGACCGCAATTGGGAGCTGACGCTTCGCGGAGCTCTGCAGCACCTGCGAGCCAGCCGGAGCATTGCGGTAGACATGGAATCGGCCACCGTCACCGCCAATGGTTTTCGTTACCGGATACCATCCGCCACTCTGCTATGTGTGTCCGACAAACCCTTGCACGGGGCACCCAAGCTACCGGGCAGCGCGCAGCACTTCTACGCTGAAACGAAACGTCAGCATTTGGAGGCAGCTTGCGAGGCAATTGCCCTGGCTCGGAAAGAGTATCCGGAGGGACTACCCAACAGCGACTTGCGCGCCATGGACGAACCTTTGTTGGGTGGTGCCGACTGATGGATGACGCACCCGCCATCGACGTCCGAGACTTTCGTAAGCAGTATGACCAGACCGCTGCTGCCGATGGAATTTCATTCTCGCTGCCGCAGGGAACCGTAGGCGCTCTGATTGGACCCAATGGAGCCGGCAAGACCACGACGATTCGCGCGCTGTGCGGAATCATCCGGCCAACGTCCGGCAGTTTGCAAGTGGCCGGTTTCGACGTCCAGCAAGAACCGTTGCAAGTCAAAAAAAGAGTGGCTTATGTGCCCGATGATCCACCGTTGTTTGAAACACTGACCGTATGGGAACACCTGCATTTCATCGCCTCGGCCTATGCGGTACCTGATTTCGAGCAGGCTGCGCTCCAGCTGCTCGAGGAACTGCAACTCAGCCACAAACGCGAAACGCTGGCCAGTGAGTTGTCGCGCGGCATGCGGCAGAAAGTGGCCATTGCATGCGCGTATCTACACGATCCTCAAGTCCTGTTCTTCGACGAGCCACTGACGGGATTGGACCCGGCTGCCATCAGACTGTTAAAACAGACCATGACGGAGAAGGCCGCTCAAGGAGCCACCGTACTTGTTAGCAGTCACTTGCTGGCATTGGTCGAAGACATTTGCAAGTACCTCATTGTCTTGCAATCGGGCAAGTGCCTGTTTTCTGGATCCGTCCAACAGGCGCGTCATGCCCACCCCGCAGCTCAGTCGCTGGAAGACGTGTTTTTTCAGATCACAGAGACGGCCATCGAGACAGCAGGTGACGAGCCAGCGAGAGTGCCCTGAGCCGATGCGCCAGTAAGACAGATTGCTAATAAAAAAAAGCTTGGCTCACGCCAAGCTTTTCGATAGTTCATTAATTCAGAGCCGCGGCTACCCGCTAGCAACCGCTTGTCGAGCACTACTACTCGCGGGGGCGAATCACGCCCGTCAAACCTGCGTAGTCAACGCGGTCGTCACGGTGCCACAACGGTTGGCCCAAGTCGACGCGGCGACGGAGAATTTCAATCTTCTCCGAAGACCCGGCGGGCGCATCCGTGGGCAGGAAGTTCTCGTTGACTTCTGGGTCGAAGTCCTCATCGTGACCATACTTCAGGATGGCCTCAAAGACGTTCTTGCATACGTCGCTCATCTAGATCCCTCAAATGGAAAAATAACTTACTTTATTTGCGTTTTGGCTCGGGGTCAGCTTCATTTCTGGCTTCGAAAAGCACGCTGCGATTATTCACGCACGCTGCACGAAGTCAAGAAATTTTCGCGAATTTTGGCGGGCGACCGCGCCGCAGACACTCTGCTTCACCGGTCCGGAAACCGAGCCAACTTAAACCGATCGCAATGACTTTGCATGCATTCAGTCGGCGTTCGACCCGCCCGTAGACCGCAGCACTCTCACCAAGTCGCCGAAGACGCCCTTCGGTGGCCGCTATGGTGCCGAATTTCGCATCCACGCGGTGTGCTGTCTTGCCGCACGCATTCTAGAGGCGTGCCAAGGTCGTTCCGGACGGACACCAATCGAAGCATTTGCCCGACAGAGACACGCTGCCCGCAAGGCCGGAAAATTAATTCTCAATTGCACCCTAAATCGGACACTCTGGGACCGTTTTTCGGCCGGACGCATGGCGAGATGCCCGCTCTGCATCACTGGATGTGCGTCCGGCGATATGAGTAGAAAGGAAGCACTCAAGCAGCGCGGCCAAGCGCCTTGGACCATCTTCTGTCTACAATGTCCGCCGCAAACGACCAACTGGTTTTCGGCAACCCGAAGCGCAGGCCTCCAGGAGCAAGCATCGATGTGGATCCAGCGTCATTTCCAACTGCCCGCATTCCCGCGCGGATTCCATCTGGTGACTCGACCGGTTCTGGAAGCCGTCCCCGAAATCGCCGACTTGCACATCGGGATGTTTCATCTGTTCATCCAACACACGTCTGCTAGCTTGTCCATCAATGAAAATGCGGACCCGGATGTCCGGGTCGACATGGAAACCTATATGAACCACATCGCACCGGAACATGGCCTGCCGCTGGTCCATACCATCGAGGGCCCCGATGACATGCCAGCCCATGTTAAGAGTTCACTACTGGGAGCGGCCATCCAGGTTCCCATTCAGGATGGACGATTAGCGTTTGGCACTTGGCAAGGCATCTACTTGTGTGAACATCGCAATCATGGCGGCGCCAGACGACTGGTGGCCACCCTGCATGGTCAAGCCAAGTAGATCTCGTCGATCTCAAACGCCCGCCGGCCAACCTGCTCTCGACAGCCAGCAAACGTTCAGGCAGATTCAGCTGGACTGGGCGAGCGTCGCCATCGCATGGCGAAACCACGTGTCAGCCGTTTCCACATGCCGGGCAAGTAGCTGAAGTCAACAAACGACAGCAGGCCCACCATCATGATCCACTGAAACAAGAACAGATGCATGCTGTACTCGATGGTTAGATGCAGCCCGAAGCCAACGAAGACAGCCAACGTGCGAGTGCGCCGCCACCACAGGCCCAGCGGCAGAAGAGCTTCAATCGCAATTACTGACCAAGTGGCCAGCCGCGTCAGAGGTTCGGATTCCAGCAACCAGGCTGGCAACGGCCCTCGGCCAAACAAATCCGGCATCTGGTATACGTAATACAAAGCCGATCCGTCGCGCCACGGTGCACCTAAGTACTTGCACCATGCGGCCGACAAATAGATCAGCGACATCTCAATTTGAATCAATCGCAATCCCCAAGCGCGAGCGCGGCCGGCCTGCGGCGCCAAAGCGGGACGCCGATTCGACAGGCTGAGCGTGTGGTCGAGTGGCAAGAAGATAAAGAAGAACGCAAACAGCCGAAAAACTGCGTCCTCGCCGTCGCAGATCACCGGATTGCGATGCTGAAAGGAAACCAACCAAAAGAAAATGCAGGCCGCTTGAACGCGCGAGTAGCAACCCAACAACAAACATACGCTGTGAATCAACAACATCCACAGCCCGAACTGCACGAGCTCTGGCGAGCCGGCGACCCAGAAAAATAGCGACCACTGGCACTCATGCAGCAAAGCTTGCGCGGATCGGACCGACAGCACGCCTTCGTCTGAGAACCAAAAGCTGCCATCGCGCATCCAGACAACTGTGTAGACGAGCATCAGCAGGGCAAACAGGATTCGCAGCACCACACATGTTTCCGGCGCGCAGGATGCAAACAGAAACCGGTCGTAGGCTCGCCGGCTGGAACGCAACGCAGATCGAATGTTCATGGCGTCTGCCGCTCCTCCGACCCACTTTCGCTGCGAGCAATAACGTCGCTGTAAGTTAGCCAAACGATCTCCGATGGAGGTGGTAGCTCGCCATCCGGCGGATCGACCATTTTCAAGCCATTGAGAAATAGGACGACCGACGCGTCTTCGTCAGGCTGACTGCGGCGCAGATAGTCGGCTAGATCCTGAGCGGCAATGCGATATTGGTTCAGACTCAGCCGATTGAAGTAGTTCATCTCCCGGAAGCGATAAAACTTCTGCCCGGCATCACATTGCTGCCAGTAGGGAGAACTCCAATCTTCCGAGGACCCGTCAGGTCGGGAGATGTCCGCCGTCAACCAATGGAAATCGACCGACGGGCTGGGAGTGAACAGCGACCACTCACCCTGCCAAATCCCGGCGCGGTTCGTAATCTGCTTCAACCACTCTTTCGGTCGATCGCTGGGTAGCACCGCCCAGGGAATTGTGTCCAGCACCATACAGCCGACGATAGCCACGACAAAACAACGCACGCCATACCGCCTCCAGCGAATTTTGGCGACGCGTGCCGAATAGTTAGAGCGCGATGAAGTCGACATTAGGTCATCCTGATACCGGTCGCACCATCCGTCGTTAACCTCACTGGCAACAGCACATTGGCGCATTGCCAAAAGGAACTCGGCCGAAAGAAAGGCGGAGGTGCGAACCGCGGAAGTCTTCTTCCACTTTCCTCTCACCGCCTTGGCTAGGCCACCCAATTACCGCGAATCTGGACAGGCGACCAGGGTAGGGGATGCTACAACCGACATATTCCGGCCCACTCACGCGAACCGCACCTGCGAATCATCAAGTTGTGATCGTTGCGAGCTTTCCGCCGCAAGGACGGTCGCTCGTTTGAGAAACAGTGGTGCACGATCGAACTAGCCAATCCCCGCTAGGGCGCGCAAGAAGCGGAACAGTTCCTGGCCAGGTCCCGTGATACTGGTCGTGATGAACAGCAGCACGCTACCAAGTACAGGGTCATGCCACAAATCGCTGAATGCTCCTCGACGCAGGCCCAGGATCTTGTCACTGGCCTCCTGGATCAATTGGCTGGACGCCAGTGGATCTTCGTCATTGTCGCTCGCTGCGGAGGCGGACGAGCCCCTTTCCGGCACGAGCAAGTCGAATTTCAATTCGTCCAGCTTGCCCAACACCAGCTCGCGCAACCGCAGTGTTTCACGGCGTAGCAGCAGCGCCACGATAATGGTGACCGCCAACGGTAGCAGAATAAAGGAAAGCAAAGCTGTATTCATCGGCCAGCCATCCCAAATGGGCAACCGAGCACAAGCGAATACCAGGATGATCGCTGAAGGAATCCACAGGCCGCGCGCGGATTGGAACGTCACATTCTCCAAACGCTCCAGCAGGTCTTTAGCATTTTCGATCTCACGAACTCGGCGAAACTCTTGCTGTTGCAAGGCCCTTTTGAACATCTCGACCAACCGTCGCAGCGTCATGGTTTGCAACAAGCAGTGCCCGACCATCAAGAAGATAAGCAGTACAGCCAAGACCTTCGCGAAAAACGTCACCACGATGGCAAAATCGCCTCGTGCCGGAGGCGGACTAAAGGGCAACTGACCGGGGCTGGTGATCAACATGATGGCCAAGAAGGCTATGGCGCTGAGCGAACGCATATAGAACAAACTGTTGCGTAAGCGTTCATCAAGCCGGGCGTGGAGTAATCGCGGCACCAGGCTACTACCCGGCTGAGGCCTGGATCGGGTCACCGGAATCGCGGTGCCGTTCGCGCCCGATGGAGACAATTGAATGCGGTAACGATTTCCTCCGGCTTTGTCGGGGTCTTCGGTCCAGCACAGATCCAGCACGTCCGTGGCCTTGAGCGGTGTCTCCGATAGGTCCGACTGAAACTCCAGGTGGCGCCGGACTCCATGCCGTGTCAATTTGAGCCCCGAGCCTGACAACCAGGGAAAACTATCTTGACTGATGAAATGGTACAGCCAGGACGAGGACGCGATGCAGACGATGACAAACAGCAAGCTGCTGGGCCACACACTGATTCCGGCATAAACGCCCAACGGCTCGAAGTGGCTGCCGGACCACCAATTCGAAATCAACACGCCGCCCACCAAAGCAGCCGTGACCGTGGGTCCTAGGCGGCAATACCGCCGGAAGATCCTCTGGCACTCGCCGCTTACCAGTGCCAATTTCGTGGACAAACTCCACTGCCCACGGCCAAACACACGCCACAGGCGCCGCTGACGCGCCAGTAGACCTGGTCCATGTGCCGAAATGTGCAAACTGGACAAATGCCTCAACACATAAGGCAACGCTCGCCGCCGCAACCACTGCAGATGCCCGGCAATCCTGACCATCACGGGGCTGGGCTTGCTGGAACCGTGACCTATCAGCTGACGTTCCGCTTGTCGCAGCCAACGATTGGCCACGCGGTAGCTGCCCGAGACCAGGCGATGCCCATATCGCACGTGCACCCAGCCGGCCAATACAGCCATTGCCAGGCACATCGCGGCCACCCCAAAACGATGCGAGAAGAGTAATAAAAACGTAATTGCCAGGGCTACCATCAGCTCCAAGTCAAATACGGCCACGCGTGTGTACCAAGGAACGGTTCGTATCCCGCGGCCGCGACGAATGTCCACGTAGGATCGTCGTAGCCGGCTGGAAAACGGCACCAGCAAGATGAGCAGCAGTACCAACAGTCCCGCGACCCCCACACTCAAGAACAGGCGAACCGCCCAGCGCCCCAGCGCCAAAGAAGCCCCGTCGGAAGCCGTGTTGCGGACCTCAGCCAGGACCAGCTGAGGCCGAGTCAGCGAGCTAAACGTAGCCCGGCTCGATTGACCAGCGAACGACACGCCGCCCGTCTGTCCAATCTCGATGACCATCGGCCACATCAAGTTTGCGGTCGATGATTCCGCCGCGGCACTGTCCCCGTCCTCAGCGAGCCACCACATCGACTGGATGTCCGCGTCGGGCGCGCCCACGATGGACCGCTCGGATTCGAACCGTTCGATGGCCAAACTGGTCGCCAGAAACAGCGATGTCTGATACGAATCGCGAAAGCTGATCGTCTCCGTAGGTGGTTGGACAACTGTGGACCCACGCTGGAAGTCGACGTCAACGGACAGTCCAAAATGCGAAGCGACCAGCAGATTGCGCGTAAACCGCAGGTTGCTGGTATCCGAAAACCTGGAATGCATGTCCGTGGTAAAGAACGTCGCGTTGGGAAACAACGTACGAGCGGCCTGGATGATGGCCAATTTGTCATCCGCGTTGTTGGCAAAGACTCCGACCACTTTGGTCGACAAACGATTGACTTTCGAAGCCGTATTGTCGTAGCCGATGTCGGACAGCGTGCGTACGAAATAGTCACGAACGTCACTGGCTTGGGCGTTAACTCCCTTTTTCTTGTAGATACCACCCAGGAACGGCACACGCGTCGGCGGTTCGTACCCCAGCTTTTCTAGTTCGCTGGTAAACGAGCTCGCCAATCCTTCCGGACTCTGAAACCCCGACTCGGTGAACAACACCATCGGCGAGTCAATCAGCCAGCGCTGTTGCAGTTCGGCTACGAGCGCGCTGACCAGCGAGCGGTTGTTGCCGATGGTACGTACCAGTTCAATACCGGCCACCGAGAGCGCGTTGGACGTGGAATCGTAGGCCGTGGCGGATGGCGAATACAGACTGGCTCTACCGCAATGCAGTTCACTGAACCACAGTTGCAATTCGGCGCACTCCTGCTGATCTCGCTGGACTTCCTTCTCCATTTGCGTCAGATCGTCCGAGTACGTCGGACCAATGATGTTCAATGACATTTGGCCACGATGATTAACACGTTGCTTGGGCAACACGCCATCGACAACCTGTCGTAAAACCTCCAACGGCCGATCGCCCATCCATCGTCGGTCCACCCATATCACCAGCAACGCTGTGGGGGATTCCGACGCGGATCCGATGTAGAACTTCAGCGGTATCGGTGCGTCAATGATGGACTGTGTATCGTTCTTATGAACGATCAACTTGGGAATCCGCACGTAGCTCATGCGGTTCGGAAATTCCATCGAATACCTGGCTAGCGACAGTGCGTTTTCCACCGCATGTCGATATTGCGTCCGATCCAGCAGATCCGGACCATAACTCTCACCCTGAACGATGATCGGCATGACCAGCAAGCGTGGCTGGTCGATCTGCGCAGTGTTGCTGGCAGTCGAGTTGCTGGCGGTCGTGTCGTCTGAGGTTACCGGGCTGCCATTCAAGCGATCGTCGCTGGCTTGCTTCGGAGCAATCTTTTGTTCCAAGAAGGCATTGATAACTGTCGTGTAGTGCTGAGACTGAGAGTCGCTCTCGCGCAGCGCTGCCAGTGCCTGCTCGCGGTACTTGAACGGATCGTCCCACAGCTCGGTGGGGAAACTGACAAGTCCGTTATGCGTGGGCAACAACCCAGCGCCGGAGGCATCGCCAACGTCAGGCGCACTCAGCAGTTCATTCGGGTCCGTGCGTGACACCCGTCCCGGCAGAAAGCTGAACAGGCAAGCCAGCAGCACAGTGGCCGCAGCCGGCAAGTTCAATCGCAGCAACGGATTTTCCGCGTCAATCTTCATTGACTACCTGACCTCTACGGGGCCCTGGACAAGATTTGATGGCCGCCCGATCTGCTTGATCAATTTTAGTTACCCACTACTCAGTTCCAAGTGGTTGACGCGGTCGTGCACAGCATAGCGATAATCAGCTCGAGAGCCGCGCATCTATTACTATCGAGTGCCAGGCCTGATATAGGCAGGTAAGCTTAGTCTCGAAACGGCGAATATTTGCCGCCATTTTGCCGGAGGGCGGCACGTTGAGCACTCCAACCGACAAGCAGATCAACGATCAACCCTATGTTCTTGAGGAACCAGCAGCTCCCACAAGATGACTTCTGCCAATCTTCGGCGCACTGCAAATTCAAACTTGGACAGATTTTCTTGCCGGCCTCCCAAATGTGACCTACATTTCAGATGGCGATCACGGTTCGCCGATGGCGCTCGTCCGGCGGAGAGTTCGATGCTTTCTGATGATCTCAGCGACGAAGAGGTGTTTCAAGCGTTCTTGCTTTACGCCTCGCTGCATGGCATGGACACGGATGAGGAACGAATTCGCTCGCGTGTTGCCGATTACCGGCAGCGTAATGTTCCGGACGCGGTCATCGATGACGCTATCTTGGCCTACGTCGAGGACAGCTTGATCGCGCCCCCGGACGTGGTTCTTGATTGCTGGGGCAGTAGCCGCGTCTACGAACTGGCCTGCCCAGCGGACCAATCATACCGTCATCAGCTGTGCGAAGCCTGGTTTCAAAACGACTGTCGACTGCCCGATGCTGGCGAGCCGCAGCTGGCCCATTTCTGGACTCAATTTCCGTTGGCGCCTCAGTTGAGCAGCTCTGTGGCGCAAGATTCAAGTCACCATCGTCCAGGCCCAACCACTGCCTCGGCAACCGGTGAAAAACAATCAGCTGCATCTATAAACAATATCCCGCCAGACCATCACCTGCGCCGGGGCGCCCGAGTCCAGTTTGAATACCAACCACCCTGTTCGATTCGAGTGACCCATCGACGACTAGGCTACTTGGGAGACCTCCCTTCGACGCTGGCTCGTGAATTGAGCCGCGATAGTCAGCGCCGCAATCGGTTCCTACCGCTGGTGGATGATCAGAGCGTTGTGGCGGGCGATATCGCGGCGGAATGCAACTGCCGGCTGTTGGTCACGATGGCCCGCTCGGGAATCCCTCTGAAAACAGTGGTCCAGTACTCCGCAGCCGCGTTCCGAGCTCCGCGCAAGAAATGCTGAAGCCCAAAAGAACCGCCATTTTTCTCGTTGGCGCTGCGGGTGACGAAACGACTTAAAAAGGCAGGGTCAGACGCCGGCTCAACTTGGCAGGCTAGGCGAATCATCGCGGCTGACCTATACTCCGCTGTTTGGCTTCGAACCACCAGGGCCACCATCTGGGGCCCGTTGTGTGAAGGAAACTACGGTGGCCACTTCCCCTGCTATCCGCCGGGATGCATCCGGCGACGAAACGCCGAATCTCGCAGGCGAACGCATTCTTGTTCTGGATTTCGGCTCACAATACGCCCAGTTGATCGCCCGTCGCGTCCGCGAACAAAACGTGTACTGCGAGATCATTCGTCACGATCTGCCGGCGGAAGACATTGCAGCCAAGCAACCTGTCGGAATCATCCTATCCGGTGGACCATCGAGCGTTTAT